>JBDSBN010000055.1:0-3217 GCA_039921585.1 Ginsengibacter sp.
CTTGAGCTGGATTTTGAACGGAGGATGTAAAGTTTGAATGTGGATAGTTTTGCCAGGATGCATGTTCACGAATATTTCCTGAAGAAACGATTATCAAACGTTGATTTTCACCTTCGCCAAAAGCCAAATTATCCAAGGCTCCTGACCATGAAGAAGGCCTTCCCATATTTACATCTTGGGTGGAAGTAACAGACATACAATAAACCAATACCATATTCGGGTTTTGAATTTCTGCTCTTGAAATTCCCTGGCTTGTTATATCGCCCCACAACTCTCTGGGCGTTTCTACTTGATTAGGTCTTGGAAGAATTTTTACAGAGCAAAGCTTGTGCGTTAGCAGAACATTATTTGTAGAAAGAAACATCTGTTCCATTTGTCCGTAACCTGCAACACCTGCCATGAGTGTTCCGTGCCCTGTACGTGGTTCGTGGTCATCTGTTCCCCAGGCGTTGTTTGCAGTTAAAGTATTTGCATCGTCAATGATTGGTCGTAATAACTGATGGCCATTGTTTACACCTGAATCCAACAAACAAACTTTTACATTACTATCAATTACGTCTATTCTTTCCAATAAATCATCTACCCACGCTTGTTGCTCAATCTTACTTTCATTGACCCAAAATCCTGCCGGTTCCTGACCTGCTCTGAACTCTGCCAACAAATCGCTCTGTAGCATCAATTCAATTAACTGTTCCCGATTTGCATTGATCAGTAAAACGGCTCTCTCCGGAAATATAATACTGTTCTGCTTAACTTCAATACCAATATTTTCGAGGGTAGCTAAAAACTGTGCAATTTGTTCCTGCTCCTGTTTTTCTTTCGTATTTATATTCAACCAGGCTTCGCACCATTTAGTACTATTTCCCGGAATAAGTTGTGGATTATCTGTCCACAAGCCTTCCAGTAATGCCAGGCTCACATCTTCAATGCTATTGACCAAATCTGCATTGGCAGGTGTTATTTTTATTTCTGAATTTGGAAATAATCTTTGGATTTCACTTATGAAAAATCCTTCCTGCTCAACTGGTAAATTAACTGAAGCTTTGGATCTATCCAATCCATCAATTGTAGTATCTTTTATACTTTTAAGACTAATGTTATTTCCAAGTTGATTAATAAGATTAGTAACGGATTCGTGATCTACCTGATTCGGGAAAGTAATTGCTGTATTGTTTTTTGTACGATAAGAATTGATTTTACTAATAAATAATCCTTCCTTACCATTTGGAACATATACCGTTGCTATTGTTTGTGTTTGGTTTTCACCGTCTGGAATTTCTTTAATGTTGAGCAACCGAATACCTTTTTGAAGGTCTTCTAAACTTTTAGTAATCAAATCGTGGTCAGCAGCACTTTTAAATGAAATATAAGTTCCCTCTCTGGTCGCTATCTTTTCTGCTCCACGTTGCTGTTGCAACTGCTCTTTTTGGTCCCAGATGGCGTAAAGCTGGTTTATAAGCCTTTGGCTGTGCAAAGCCCGGTTCCTTACCGGAAGTGGTTTGGGAGTAACCGGAGTGCCTTTAATTTTATATTTTTCACTTTTTGCATTTCCTGTAATAAAAATGTGTTTATATGCCATGCTTCCAAATTATTGATGATATGCTGCATTACGATCTTTGATTGCTCTGAGTATTAATTCATTGTTCATTGGTTGCTTTTCATTCAGGACGGTTTCTTTAATGGCATCCATGCAGGCAAGTGATATTTCGGCATGGCTTAAACCATTTATATTGGGTAAGAGTTCTTTAAATTTAATTTTCTTTGCAAATTGAGCAAGTTTGTTTTTTAGCAATTCTTCTTTTTCTTCCAGGTTTGGCAAGTTGTATAAAATAACATCATCAAATCTGCGGAAAAGGGCCTGGTCTAATAGTCCTTTGTTGTTTGTAATGGCAATGATAAGACTGTCGGAGTTATCGCGTTCGATGAATTGAAGGAAAGAGTTTAATACTCTTCGCATTTCGCCTACATCATTATCCCGGCTCCTTTCGCCGCCGATCGCATCAAACTCATCAAACAGATAAATACCTTGTTTCTGCTCAATCAAATCAAAGACCTGGCGTAATTTGGCACTAGTTTCGCCCATGAATTTAGTAACCATTTTATCCATCAAAATGGTATAAAGGGGTAAGTTTAATTCGTTGGAAAGAATCGAAGCGGTCAGGGTTTTACCTGTTCCGGGAGGACCTGAAAGTAAAATTTTCCTACGATTTTCCATGTCGTGCTTGCGGAGTTTATCACGTTGAACAAACTCTGATATGATGCGGTTAATTCTTGATTTAATATCATCTGGGGCAATCATGTCCGAAAGATTGACGGCAGGAACATTTTCCTGTATCAGACCTTGCAAATCCGAAGCAAATGTTTTGGTTTTATGTTTTGTTTCCTTTGCCTTATCAATAATTGCTTTAATCTCGTTGGCTACAATATTGTGCCCCAATCTGGCTTCATGGGCAGCTATCTGCAAAGCAATAGTTGTGAACCTTTCGGGTTCATTATTATAATGCGATTTAATTAACGATATGATATAATCTGCCTTTGCCATGCTTCTTTCTAAAGATACAAATATATAGATTGTTTGTTTGTATAAAAACCGTTGTTAGGTTGAGCATGGTATATCATGAATTGGATGCAACTGTAACTCATAGATGCTATTATTTGAAAAGGTTGGATTGAAAAAATGGACTTTTCTTATTGAATTTATATTGGCAATAGGGTACACGTTTTTTTGGGAGTTGACTAATTAAGAATCTGTCTTGCTATTAATTACCACATTATTTAAAAATACAGCAGTATACAGAAATGCTTTTCGGAAGAGAACAATGAATGAATTTATCATGAAGGTTTCCTGAGCTTGAAAAGTTGTTAATAATCAATACAAATATAAATAGTTTTTATCAACAGGGTGTTGATATTTAATCTAAGGTTATTTAAATTAAAGAAATTAAATTTGTGTATTCCTGATGGGAGAAACGGATAAAGGAGATATTATCAACATGTTGGGACCAAAAATACTATTCTTCTCTTATCCCTTTTTTTAAATTTTTCCACACTTGTTAATAACCGACCAGAAAAGCTGTTTTCAAAAGGATATTATTAGGGACTGAATTTATTAAGAGTTTGCCGCAATTGTTGCAGCAAGGCGTATCCAACGACGTGAATCTGTTGGTCAAAAATCCTATGCTATGTCAAAAACATACCATGGAATCTGTTTTCGTTG
>JBDSBN010000056.1:0-3208 GCA_039921585.1 Ginsengibacter sp.
CAGCTGGAGCTATGTCGACACCTCAATTTAGACGTCAAGAAAGAGATTTTAAAATTTCTGAACAAGAATTTTCTCCAGAAAATGAAGACGCTGAAATTTCAAAGATTGAAAAGGAATCAGCGCACACTTTAAAGTTGATTTTACGACAATTACTTATCCAAGAAAAATTAGACAGAGAGAGAAGACAGAGAGATGGTTCAGAACATGAGGAAGGAAGTATTGGTGCGATACAACAAGAAAATAGAGAGTTAAGAAGAAAACAAGCCCAAACTACAGATAGCGGAGAATCACAAATCATACAATCACAAATTGATTCTAATAATTCCAGAATCAATGCCATGAGGAGAGGTGGTGAAGAAGAAGAACAACAAGGTGGGGGAGGTAGATTTGGTGCAAGTTTTAATCAGACTGCTATGAGTGTCGCCAGAGGGGATTTGAGTGGAACCGTAATGGGCGGAGCGCAGATGGCTAGAAGTATGGGTAGTCTTGCAAAAGGTTTGACAATTACTGGACTTGTTGCAATGGTTATAAAGGAGTTCATGGGCCATGGAGAAAAAATACAAGAAGCAATCGGTGGAACTTCATCTATGCGTGGAGGTAGGAGTTCAGGAACAGCTTACAATCAGCAATTACAATCTATAATTTCTTCAACCGATATTTTAGGAAATCTTGGATTATCAGGCGATGAATTTGCTGGAATGGTTAATCAAAAAGCAAAAGCCTCAACAATGGCAGGAAATAACGTTGTAGGGAGAACCATGGATGATTTTGCATTTGAAAAGGGTTTTGGCGCTGATGTAGGAATATTCTCAGAATTTGAAAGATTTAATGAAAATCAAAGCACTGCTACTTCAATAGGTTTAGACGTTTTAAATGTTCTGACAAGTATTGAAAAAAGCAGTTTAAAGGAAAACAACCTTTCCACACTTGCTGAAAAATTACAAGCTCAACAAACCATTATGTCTGTACAAATCGGAAAAAGAGATATGACAGATACAGATTCAGCATTAAGGATTTTATCAGCCTTTGAAGGTATAGGACTTTCTGAAAAAGCAGGAGGTGGGTCAGATTTTTTATCAAGAACATTGGGAGGAGTAGGTGAAGGTGGTGGAGATAATCAAATGTTGTTAAAATATGAAGCTGCCAAACGAACACGTCCAGAATTAGCGAATGACCCTGCAGGATTAAAGAGATTTATAAAGTTCCATTCCGATGACCCTGCCTATATGAAAGAGTTTGGAAACTTGATGGGGGAAATTTCTGGCGGTAGTCAAATGGCAATGGATGATATAATTTATTCAATGTTTGACCCGAAAAGTGAAACTGATATGAAATTGTATGAAAAGTGGTTCCAAGGTGATAGTGATATGAACGACACCTTAACAGGTAAAAATCCACTCGATAAAACAAGAAAATCTAGCTTAGATAAAGGAACCATGTATGACGATGCACAAAGTTCAGTAGGACAAATAACTACCATGATGAAGGATTTTTCTAATACTATGCAAGAAATGCTTGTGAATTTTAAGGCGTTCACTGCGAATCCAGTAAGGGCGATGATAACTAACTTGCCCACTCAAACTAATACGACAAGACCAGGAAGATAATGGGTAAAAATATTGAAATACAATATAATGGAGAAATTGGATATTTAGCAACCATAGAGGATGTTGTGTTAAATGTTTTCAAAATTTATGCAATAAAGGCAACGGAATTTCTTGATTATAAGGCTGACGAAAATACATTATCCAATCGGGAAATAATTTTTCAGAATTACACTATTCAGGAAAAAATAAATTTAGGATTAGCGGATGAAGAAGGTAATGACTTAAAGACTGCTGACGATATAAGTCCAAGCGATATTTGTCCGTATGTAACTTTATATATTGATTGTGATTATGTAAATAAAAATAAAATATTAAGTAGCAGTTCTGTATTAGTAGATGATTTTTCCGTAAATGATTTGAGTATTGAAAATGGAGCATTTTCTGCATTTTTAAATAAAAATAAATTCTTTAAGGATTATATCAGCAAAACAAAAACTGTTGACAAGGAAATATCAGGTGAAAACTTTAGTAAAAATCTACATTTAAAGAAACAACAATTAAAGCCGAAAGTTTGGATTTGGTGTAAGAGTTTAAATGAAGACCAAAAATTTAATCCTAATTCATTATTTGATTTATCACCTTTCATAGAATCAATAGAAACCACTATATCACAAACTGGTGGGAATTTCTCATTAAAGTTGTTACCCATAGAAGGATTTATAAAGATTGATGAAAATGGTGAGGCATACGGTTATTGGAGCCCCAAAAAAGATAATTATGTAAAATTTGAAAAAAATAATGATTTGAACTATTTATTCAAAAACCACATAAATGCAAGATTCTCATCAAAAAGTTCTAATGTTCCAGATTCTAAATATATCCAAAAGGATACAGGAGAGTTGAACCAAGCTGAAAACTATATAGTTAAGAGAGGTGGAAGGGGTGATATAAGTAGTGATTTATTTTTTAAAAATTTAATATCAGCAAATGATGTAATATTTATTTCCTTTAATGAATTTAGTAGAGTTACAGCGATTGATGATTTTTTTATAAGTAATGAAAATTTACCTGGTAAGGATTGGAATATGATAGGGTTGGTAGATAAAAACCAATCATCATTATCTTATGAGAGTTCAGAAATTGGTGTAAATATTTCTGGACGTGACTGCATGAAATTACTAATAGAGGATGGTAGCTACTTTTTTCCTAAAAGTTATTCAAATGAAAATGAAAATAGTATTTTTAAAAACGTCAATCTTCCTGATTCGGGGGATGATATAAATACGATGAACAAAAGGGTTGATTCTGAACATAAAGGAGTTAACAGATTAGTGACATCAGGAATGTTGGAAAGTCTTTTTACCACTGAAGCACGGAACATAAATTTTGTAATGAATCTTTTAATTTCCACTTTGGCAAACGTTGAAATATGTCCTTCAGAATTATTCGAACATTATGGAGATAAGGTTACAAAATTCCAAATCCCTATTTACGAAACTGTAAAGGAAAGCGGTGAATTGACTGAAGAAGAACAATCTGAGATGGATGATGATATTATCGGAAATCAAGAACAATAACAGGAAAAATGGCAAATAGAGGTATAACATTATTAGATAACTTTCCATCACCTAATAAAGAAATTTTTCAGAATTTTTTAGAAG
>JBDSBN010000057.1:0-3382 GCA_039921585.1 Ginsengibacter sp.
AATGCGATAAAGCTTCGGATTGTAAAATATCTGCCAACTTTTCAACCGGTGTATTGGATACGGTCAAATACCCGTCTTCAGTTTTATAAACACCATAAGGTGCCTGGTGAAAACGACTTGCAAGACCGGTGTCACTTCTATCCCATATTTCACCTTTATTTAAATAATAAGCCATTGACTCCATTTGTAAATCCAATGCCGAATTCAACAGACTACTTTCTACTTTACATCCTTCACCGGTTCTCTCACGATTAAATAAGGCAGAGACGACACCAAAAGCAGCAAGAACCGCAGCATGTTGATCAACAACTGCCGTCCCAACAGGAGTTGGAGGATCATGTTTCCGGCCTGTAAGTGACATGAGCCCACTTAAGGATTGAAGTAATAAATCCTGGCCAGGTTTTTTGGAATATGGGCCATCGGAGCCATATCCTGAACAGGAACAATAAATAAGCTTTGGATTGATTTCCTTTAATTTTTCATATCCTAATCCCAAACGCTTCATTGCATCCGGACGATAATTTTCAACGACTACATCAGTCTCTTTGACGATTTTATAAATAAGTTCTTTCCCTTCTTCAGAATGTAAATCAATCGCCAGACTTTTCTGATTTCGGTTAGCTAACAGAAAAAACACACTTACTCCGTTTTTGTAAGTATCCATTCCGGACCAATATCTTTCGTAAGCTCCTTTTGTCCGTTCCACTTTGATTACATCTGCGCCAAGGTCCGCTAACATCTGTACCGCTGAAGGTCCCTGGAGAAAATGAGTGAAACTCAATACCTTAACACCTTTTAACATCATTATTAATTTCTTTATTTTAGCAGAAGTTGTCTTGTAATTGATACAAATGTACTGAAGATGGAAGAACGCCTGAATTCAAAGTCAGCATTTCTCTATAACCCCATGCAGAAAGAAGTGATATTTTTTTCAATCAGTTTTACTTCTATCGCCGTGTTTTTTATGTA
Source organism: Ginsengibacter sp. (assembly GCA_039921585.1). Classification (GTDB taxonomy): domain Bacteria; phylum Bacteroidota; class Bacteroidia; order Chitinophagales; family Chitinophagaceae; genus Ginsengibacter. The sequence continues at coordinate 970 of JBDSBN010000057.1, forward strand.
GTTTTATTTTTTCCCAATTTCAAAATATGTATACAACAGAAGAGATAAAAAATTTACAAGAAGAAACTGAACGGATTCTGAAAAACAATGGCAATGCAGATGAGTTGAGGAAGGTTTTACGATTCCATGAATATCGTTATTACGTTTTGAATAACTCTTTGATATCTGACCAGGATTATGATCAGATTTATAAAAAATTAGAAAAACTGGAAAAAGAAAATCCCGGAATTATTACCCCCGACTCGCCAACACAAAGAGTAGGAAGCAGTCTGAATGATGATTTCATAACTGTTCCACATCTGGTATCCATGTTGAGTTTGGAAAATAGTTACAATTCAGCCGATTTGATTGCGTGGAATAACCGGTTAAAAACATTGACTGATCATCAGAAAATAACTTTTAGTTCAGAGCCAAAATATGATTGTGCAAGTATTTCATTAATTTATGAAAATGACTTTTTGATTCGTGGCGCTACACGTGGTGACGGTTCCGCAGGAGACGATATCACCACAAATATCAGGCAAATCGGCTCTATCCCTCTGTCTGCTAAATTCTCTAATTACGGAATCAAAAAAATAGAAATCAGAGGCGAAATTTTATTAAATAAAAATAATTTTAAAAAATATAATGACGCGCTGGCTGAAGAAGGATTATCGCCATTAGCCAATCCCAGAAACGCAGCAGCCGGTTCATTAAGAATGAAAGATCCTGCAGCGGTAAGAAAGCGGAAACTGGAGGCGATCCTATATCATGTTAGTTTTATAGAACTGAATCAAAAGGGACATGAAAAATATCCTGAGTTATTAAACACCCATTCCGGAATTCTGCAGATGCTTTCTGAATGCGGATTTCGAACACCTATCGACACAGAAAGAATTTTTAAAGATATAGAGGAGGTCGTAAATTTTTGCCTGGAATTTGAAAATAAAAGAGACCTCCTTCCTTACGAAATAGATGGTATTGTCGTAAAAGTTAATGAAATAGAAATTCAGCAACAGGTAGGAAACACAACACACCATCCACGATGGGCGATGGCCTATAAGTTTAAAGCGCGACAGTCAACCTCCAAATTAGAAAACGTTTGGTTTTCTGTTGGACGTACAGGCGCAATAACGCCCGTGGCGCAAATTACTCCGGTACCAATCGGTGGTGTAACAGTAAGTAACGTTTCACTTTTTAACGAAGGAATTATTGAAGAAAAGGATTTGCGTATAGGCGACACCGTTATAGTAGAAAGAGCCGGTGATGTCATTCCATATATCGTTAAGCCTTTAACGGAATTAAGAACAGGAGATGAAAAAGCAATTATATTTCCAACGCATTGCCCGGTGTGCGACGACCCCCTGGTGAAGCCGGAAGAAGAAGCAGTATGGCGTTGCGTAAATATCAATTGTGAAGCGCAGGTAGTAGAACGTATTATGCATTTCGTTAGTAAAGACGCTATGGATATTAAAACCTTTGGTGCAGCGAATGTGAAAAGATTTTATGACACTAAAATCATTCATGATATTCCATCGCTGTATGCTATCGATTACAATCAGATTACCAACCTGGAAGGATTCAAAAAAAAATCAATTGATAATTTAAAATCAGCAATCGAGCATTCCAAAAAACAAAATCTGAACAGATTGATTTACGGCCTGGGGATAAGGTATGTAGGTGAAACCACCGCAAAAACTTTATCAAAAAGTGTGGACACAATTTTCGATCTAAAACATTTCACGGTTGAAGACTTGCAGCAATTAAAAGATATTGGGACAAAAGTAGCAGAAAGTGTTTTTGATTTTTTTCACAACGCAGATAATGTCAAAATGCTTGAAGATCTGGCAGATAAAGGGATAAATATTCTGGGAGATAAAAGAGAACCTGCCTCGGGGAAATTAACCGGACTCACTTTTTTATTTACAGGAACGTTACCAACTCTAAAAAGAAGTGCTGCAGAAAAGCTTGCTGAAGATAACGGTGGAAGGCTATTGTCATCAGTAAGTGCTCATCTGAATTATCTGGTAGCCGGAGAATCTGCCGGAAGTAAATTAGAAAAAGCACAGAAAATAAAATCGATAAAAATAATTGATGAATCAGATTTTTTGAATCTCATCCAAAGTTAGTTCTGTAACTTCATCAGCAAAATTGAAACCATGATTAAAAAAATTAGCGGTGAAATTTGGAAGCCGCTGAAATTTAAAGGGTGGCAAACTTTACAGACCAAATATGCTCTATCTTCTTCGGGGCGGGCAGCAAGTTATAAAAAAAACATCCTGGAAGATGGAAAACTATTGGAAGGCTCGCTCACATCAGGTTACAGGACTTTGAATCTTCATGTAAATGGATATAATGGCACTATTTATTTTCATCGTGAGATCGCCAAAATGTTCCATAAAAAAACTTCTTCAAAACAGAAATATGTAATCCA
>JBDSBN010000058.1:0-17946 GCA_039921585.1 Ginsengibacter sp.
TAGTTTTCATTTCGAATTTTTTCGTAATCAAATAATTATTTCACGTCTATTAAAACGCTGTGTCGAATAAATGGATCTTTAGTTTATTTTTATAAAAAAAGAAAGTTTATTTAAAGAACTGTTTTTCTTCTATTTGAAGAAGGGCGCAAAGGTATACCACCTCACTTTAGCATGCAAGCTTTTGAGTTAAAAAGTAGTTAAACACTAAATATGAAATTCTTACCAATACTTATAAGTTTATGTATATCAACCAGTTGCTTTAGTAATGATGCTTTTTTTTCTGGTTTCTATAACATATCGTCACTGAAACTTGAAAATGAAGCACCCTATATTAGAAAAAACTATGCCAGTTTTAATTTTGCGGGTTTTGATGTCACCTATTATCGTTGTAAATGGGAGACAGATCCAGCAGAACGATATATTAAAGGAGAAGTTACCTCTTATTTTTCATTCACCGGGTCCTTGAATGAAATTTCGTTTGATCTAAGAAACCAACTTCGGGTGGACTCCGTGCTCCAAAGAAATTCACATCTTGATTTCCTGAGGAGAAATGATTCCGTTATAATCCAATTACCCAGGCGGGCAATGGCAGGTGATTTTGATTCAGTGACAATCTATTATCAGGGAGTTCCCTCAAGTTCTGGCTTTGGAACTTTTACTAATAGCTATCGATCAGGCTCGCCCGTTATGTGGACTATTAGTGAGCCTTTTGGAGCAAAAGATTGGTGGCCCTGCCGAAATGGGCTGGACGACAAGGCTGATTCTATCGATATTTATATTACGTCTCCTGCACAATACACTTCTGTGTCCAACGGACTCCGCCAATCAATTATAATTAACGGAGATAAAAAAACCACTCACTGGAAACATCGATACCCTATCGTCTCATACTTGGTGTGCATGGCTGTAGCAGTGTATGATGAGTTTTCTAGTCAGGAACAAATCGGGACTGATCGGTTGTTTATGCAAACATTTAGTTATCCGGAAAGCACTCCTTTGTTTAAGGAAAAAACATTTTTAGTAATCGAAACCCTGAAATATTTTACAGATCTCCTGGGCCGGTATCCTTTTATGGATGAAAAATACGGGCACACTCAATTTGGTTGGGGTGGAGGAATGGAACATCAGACGAATACTTTTTTAAGTACACCTGACGAAAGTCTGATGGCACATGAATTAGCCCATCAATGGTTTGGTAATACTATTACCTCGGGTACCTGGAACGAGATATGGTTAAGTGAAGGATTTGCTACCATGTTGGCAAGTATGGACATGGAACGAAAATATCCACTTGCCGTTAAGGAAATGCGTAAGAGAGAAATTGATCAGATAACGTTCTTACCTAATGGCAGCGTCTATGTACCGTCGATTACTTCCGTTTCCAGAATTTTCGATGGCCGGCTCAGTTATACCAAAGCCTCACGGGTTTTAAATACGCTTCGCTGGGTTTTAGGGGATAGCATCTTTTTTAAAGGCGTGAATAATTACCTGGCTGATGATAAGTTAACTTTCAATTTTGCATTTACTTCCGATCTGCAAAAACATTTCGAAAGAGCAAGTGGCAAAAATCTTAAATCCTTTTTTGATGATTGGGTATACGGGCAAGGCTATCCGTCATATAATGTACAATGGTCGCAAGAAGGAACGGATTATGTAAACATCCGATTAAGTCAAATGACTTCAGATCCGTCAGTTAGTTTTTTTGCCCTTCCGGTAGCATTGCAATTTAAAAATGCCACACAGGAAAAGACGCTCATTTTAGATAATACCTTAAACGGAGAAACCTTTTTTGAAAAGATTGGCTTTATTGCAGATACTGTCATTATCGACCCGGATTTTTGGCTTATTTCCAGGAATAACCAATCTGAAAAAATCATCAATATCAGTGGACCAAAAAACCAAACACTTATATACCCAAATCCCGTTTTAAATTCTGCGTTTATCTATTTAAAAAACAATCTCGCAGAAACGGCTGTATTAAGAATATTGGACGCTACAGGCAAACTGGTCTTTAAAGATGAAATAAGATTTGCAGGAATGGCTGCCTTTAAAGAAATAAATATGCAGAAATTTCCCAAAGGAATTTACTTCATCCATCTGGAAACGAATAAAGGGTTAAAGGAGGTAAGAAAGATTGTGAAGCAATAATTTTCCGTTCATACATAAATAATGAAAGAAGATCATTTATAAGGAGTAAGATATTATTATGATTAGCAAACCTGTCACTTGATTCTCAAATTCGTATCTTTAATTGAAAGAAAAATAATTCATGACTATTCTCAATTCTTTAGGTGCAATATTTTTAAAAGTTTTCAAATTCATTTTTGTCAGGGATAAAGAATGTTGCAAATAACATAAATGATTTTTACTAGGCTGGCATTATTTATGTTTTGCCCACATCAACTAAAACAACCTTTTTACTCAACCGCAAAAAGCAATTAAAACCGGATGGAGATATATAACATTATTACCATGCTGGTGGTATTGGCGGCTATCTTTGCTTATATTAATCATCGTTTAATCAAGCTACCCGGATCCATTGGGATTATGGTTCTGTCTGTTGTTGCTTCCTTAATAATTTTGGCGCTTGGAAATGTATTTCCTCAAATATTTCAAAAAATTGCTGAAGGAGTTGCTACGATCGATTTTCAATCCATTGTACTCCGGATCATGCTGAGCTTTCTTTTATTTGCCGCAGCCATTCAAACGGACATTAATACTTTACGGAAAGAAAGAGCGGCAATTATCACTTTTGCAACTGCCGGTGTTTTGATGTCTACTTTAATTACCGGCGGACTTCTATATTTTGTCATTAATTCAATAGGAATATCCGTAGACCTTTTGTACTGTTTGTTATTTGGGGCACTCATTTCTCCAACAGATCCGATTGCAGTTGCCGGTATTTTGAATAAATCTAAAATTGCCAGCTCTCTAAAGATTCGTATAAGCGGAGAAAGTTTGTTTAATGATGCGATGGGCGTTATTTTATTTATCACTTTTTATGAACTGGCACAAATCGGTATTGAAAATTTTACCGTTTGGGATATTGCCTTGTTGCTTATTCGTGAAATAGCAGGTGGAAGTATTCTAGGTGCTGCTTTAGGATATTTAGGTTATTGGGCATTACGGTCTATAGATAATTATGTGGTCGAAGTGATGATTACTCTTGCCCTGGTAATGGGTGGCTATTTATTGGCTGAAACGATCGGTGTAAGTGGTCCACTTTCTATGGTAATCGCCGGATTAATTACCGGCAATAAAGTCATGCAAGAAGTAATGAGTGATATAACAAGAGATTACCTTGATAAATTCTGGGAAATGATCGATGCTGTTATGAATGCCATTCTATTTCTTCTTATTGGATTATCTATGTTGGTCGTTCCCTTTAACGGCACTTTATTATTTATAGGATGCATGGCTATATTAATCGTTTTATTTGCCAGGTTAGCATCGGTTTCAATTCCCATTCTTTTGATCAGAAAGAAAAAAGTTTTTGACAGAACAGCCATTCCTATTTTAACTTGGGGAGCTTTACGCGGCGGAATATCTGTTGCATTGGCACTTGCGGTGCCAAAATATATGTATGGAGAAATGTTTGTTTCCATTACCTACATCGTTGTGCTATTTTCCATTGTTGTTCAAGGGCTTACCATTGGACCTTTTGCCAAACGCATCAGCAAGACGCTACCAGACAATCCTGAAAAGGAACCGATAAAAAATCAGAATCAAAACCCCGTTTAAAGTTGGTGTTATTTCCTTCAAGTGCTGTAGATATTACAAATTTTGCCGTTTAATCGTATTGAACTAATTTTGCCCGACAATCAGGCGGATTTGTTTATTGTTCAGCCTGAGAGAAGGATATATCATCCTGACAAAAACTGAACTAATAAACGAAAAATATTCTGCGCCTATACAGCCTCAAGCTTTCGTTTCTTTTTCAGCCTATTCAGGAAAATTATCACCTCATCTTTTTAAGGATGAATGAATTTATTTACTATGAAAGGTGCAAACGTATTTGAAGAGTTTTATGAAAATGCCAAAGGTGGTATTCTTCTTATTACGTGCACGATCATTTCTTTATTAATTGCCCACTCTTCTTATTCCGATGGATATCTGCATTTCTGGAATTTGTCCTTTGGAGGATTAACGCTCACACAGTGGGTGAATGATGCACTCATGGCAATTTTTTTTTTCATGATAGGCCTGGAATTAAAACGTGAAATCTATGTAGGTGAACTATCTAATATAAATAACGCATCGCTACCACTATTTGCTGCTATTGGTGGTATGGTTATTCCGGCGGGTATTTTTATGCTCCTCAATTATGGTACACCTTTTCAATCCGGAGCAGGCATTCCAATGGCCACAGATATTGCTTTTGCGATTGGGGTATTATCTATGTTAGGAAACAAAGTGCCCTCATCTCTTAAAATATTTTTAATGGCTATTGCCGTCATAGATGATTTGGGTGCAATCATTGTTATTGCCCTATTTTATACCAGCGAACTTTCTATATCCCATTTTTTAATTGTGATAGGCATCTTTGGAGGGTTGCTCTTATTAAGCAAATTAAAAGTCAAATTCCTGCCAATCTATTTAATTTTAGGAATAGTTATGTGGTATTTCATGTTCAAATCTGGCGTACATGCTACCCTTACCGGCATATTGCTGGCTTTTACTTTACCTTTTGAAAATGGAAAAAAAACCGCCCTCTCGTATAAAGTTCAAAATGCACTGGACGAGCCCGTTGCGTTGATCGTATTACCCATATTTGCGCTTGCCAATACTGCCATCGTTTTTGCGCCCGGCTGGGATAGCGGACTTTTAAATACCGGTAGCATGGGCATTTTCGCAGGATTAATTTTAGGGAAACCAATAGGAGTTATCGGTTTTAGTTTACTTGCAGTGACCATTGGCGTTTCTTCCCTTCCGAAAGGATTAAATTGGAAACATGTGATTGGTGTTGGATTTATAGCCGGAATAGGATTTACCATGTCTATCTTCATCACTCTGCTTGCCTATACGGATACGAACATCATTACAGAATCCAAAATTTCCATATTACTAGCCTCCTTAACCTCCGGGATTATAGGTTTTGTGTGGTTGAAAAACACTTTAAAGCACCCGGATAAAAATCTACAAAAGAAATCACCATATTAAACATACGATAAACATGAAAAAAACGATACAGGCTTGTTTGAATGAAAGAATCCTCATCATTGATGGGGCTATGGGTACAATGATTCAGGAGCGCAAGCTGGAAGAAGCAGATTTCAGAGGAGAGAAATACCAGAATTTCCATAAAGATTTACGAGGTAATAACGACCTTTTGAGTATTACACAACCGGAAATTATTCAGGAAATACATAAAGAGTATCTGGAAGCAGGAGCAGATATTATTGAAACAAATACCTTCAGCAGTACCTCTATAGCTCAAGCCGATTACGACCTTCAGGATATCGCTTACGAATTAAATGTATCAGCAGCGATTTGCGCGAGAAAAGCAGTAGAGGAATACTCTAAAGAAAATCCTGATCAATCCAAATTTGTAGCAGGAGCTATCGGCCCTCTAAATAAAACCCTCAGCCTATCTCCGGATGTAAATAATCCGGGGTTCCGATCTGTTAGTTTTGACGAAGTCGCAAATTCCTACTATGAACAAATTCATGGATTAATGGATGGTGGAGTAGATCTCCTTCTGATAGAAACGATTTTTGATACCCTGAATGCGAAAGCAGCTATTTATGCCATTAAAAAATATTTTTCAGATTCAGGAAAAGAAGTTCCGATAATGATTAGCGGCACTATCACGGATGCAAGTGGCAGAACGTTAAGCGGGCAAACGTTGGAAGCATTTTATATTTCTGTATCGCATGCAAACCCGCTCAGTATTGGATTAAATTGTGCGCTGGGTGCCAATGAAATGCGTCCTCATATAGAAGAATTAAGTGACATTGCGGGTTGCTACACATCGGCCTATCCAAATGCCGGTTTGCCAAATGCTTTTGGTGAATATGATGAGAAGCCTCATGAAACTGCTCATATTCTGGAAGATTGGGCAAAACAAGGTTTTGTAAATATAATAGGAGGATGTTGCGGTACAACACCTGCGCATATCCGGCAGATCGCCGAAAAAGTAAAACAATTTCCTCCCAGGCAAGTGCCCGTTATTAAGGAAGAATTACAAGTTTTATAATGAAAGGATCGAACCCGAAAACTCATTAGATCACTTTCTTTTTAAAAAATTAAAAAAACAAATGCATCGTAATCTCAAATGAAAAAGAATTTTTATTTCTATTTAATTGGAATGACCAATACCGGATTTACAAATACAGTCGAATTCAAAAAGAAACAAAAATTCCATTTAAAGATTTCATGTAAAAATTAAATATAACAATGTCAACAATAAAAAAAATTCAACCTTATTTACGTCTTTCAGGATTGGAGCCATTGATAGTAAGGCCTGATACGCTTTTTATCAATGTGGGAGAAAGAACAAACGTGACAGGTTCCAAAAAGTTTGCCCGGCTTATAAGAAGTGAAAACTATGAAGAAGCACTTTCTGTTGCTCGTCAACAGGTAGAGGGTGGTGCTCAGATTTTGGACATAAATATGGATGATGCGCTTCTGGATGGTGAAAAGGCAATGACCATTTTTCTGAATTTACTGCAGGCTGAACCGGACATAGCCAAAATTCCCATCATGCTGGATTCTTCCAAATTTAATATTATTGAAGCAGGTCTAAAATGTGTACAGGGAAAATGCATAGTAAACTCAATTTCTATGAAGGAAGGAGAAGAAGAGTTTTTAAAACATGCAGTGATTTGTAAGAATTATGGAGCAGCAGTGATTGTAATGGCGTTTGACGAAAAGGGACAGGCAGACACCAAAGAAAGAAAAGTTGAAATTTGTTTGAGAGCGTACAAATTACTTACAGAGAAAGTGGGCTTTGCACCACAGGATATCATATTTGATCCAAACATTTTTGCAATTGCAACTGGTATTGAAGAACATAATAACTATGGTGTAGACTTTATTGAAGCTACCAGAGAAATTAAGAGATTAATGCCCTTAACAAAAGTAAGTGGTGGCGTCAGTAATGTGTCTTTTTCTTTCCGGGGAAATGAAACGGTGCGCGAAGCGATGCATGCTGTCTTTTTATACCACGCCATAAAGGCGGGAATGGATATGGGAATCGTGAATGCAGGTCAGTTGCAGATTTACGAACAAATTGATCCGGTATTGAAAGAACTTTGTGAAGATGTAATTCTCAATCGCAAGGAAGACTCAACAGACAGACTCCTGGCCTTCGCAGAAACAGTGAAAGCAAAAGGAAAAGAGGTCGTGAAGGATCAGGCCTGGAGAAAAGAAGATGTATTACAAAGGCTGACACATTCCCTCGTAAACGGAATCACGGATTACATTGAAGAGGATACAGAAGAAGCAAGACGCCGTTATCCAAAACCCCTTGATGTAATTGAGGGCCCGTTAATGGATGGGATGAATGTAGTAGGGGATCTTTTTGGAAGTGGAAAAATGTTTCTTCCTCAAGTGGTGAAAAGTGCGCGTGTCATGAAAAAAAGTGTTGCTTATTTATTTCCGTTTATTGAAGCTGAAAAGGAAAAGCTCAAGGCAGAAAATGAAGCTGCAGGTATTATTAATGATGCACATTCTGGTCCCGCAAAAATATTAATGGCTACCGTAAAAGGAGATGTACATGATATTGGTAAAAATATTGTGGGCGTTGTATTGGGCTGTAACGGATATGAGATTATAGATCTTGGAGTGATGGTATCAGCAGATAAAATACTAAAAGCGGCAATGGAACATAATGTATCCATGATTGGTTTAAGCGGATTGATTACCCCTTCGTTGGATGAAATGGTGCATGTGGCGAAAGAGATGAAGAGAATGAATGTCCAGATTCCCTTACTTATTGGCGGAGCGACTACTTCTCGTCTGCACACCGCCGTTAGAATAGCTCCGGAGTATGACAATGGCGTTGTACATGTGCTTGATGCTTCAAGAAGTGTTACAGTGGTGGGTAATTTATTAAATCCGGATAATCGTAACACTTATATGGATGGCATCAAAGCAGAATACGATAAACTAAAACTAGATTTTGCTGCAAAAAGAACTGCGAAAGTTCTTCTTCCATATAACGAGGCTACCGAGAAAAAGACCGTTGTGGACTGGAGCAATTTCACTCCCGTTTCTCCCGCATTAAAAGGGTTGAAAGTTTTTGAGGATTATGACTTAAATGAAATTTATAACTACCTCGATTGGCAACCATTTTTTATTACCTGGGAAATGCATGGAAAGTTTCCGCAAATTTTAACCGATGAAGTGACAGGTGTTGCCGCTACAAAATTATATGAGGAAGCGCAGACATTCCTTAAGAAAATCATCCGGGAAAAATGGTTGACTGCTAAAGGAGTGATTGGGTTTTTTGAAGCAGAAGGTACAGGGCCAGACACGGTAACAATCCTGGATACAAAAGGAGAAAAGGTAGACCTTCAGTTTTTAAGACAGCAGGTAAAAAAAGCGGCGGGGCAACCAAATTTATCCTTGGCAGATTTTGTTAAGCCGAAAAACGCCTTTGAAAACACCACTGGCTCAGGTGAAAACCAAACAGATTATCTGGGTGCATTTGCAGTATCCATTCATGGCATTGAGCCACACCTTGAGCGGTTTACTGCCGAACTCGATGATTATAGCAAGATCATGTTGCAATCATTGGCTGATAGACTGGCTGAAGCTTTCGCAGAATTATTGCATGAGCGTACAAGAAAGGAGTTTTGGGGTTATGCGAAAGATGAAAAGTTGAATTCCAAAGAATTAATCGAAGAGAAGTATCTGGGAATCCGCCCTGCACCCGGCTATCCTGCCTGCCCGGATCATACAGAAAAATATAAATTGTTTGATTTATTAAATGCTACTGAAAATGCAGGCATTTCTTTAACCGAATCTCTGGCGATGTATCCGGCTTCTGCTGTATGCGGATGGTATATGGCACATCCGGCAAGCAAATATTTCGGTATTGGAAAAATTGCCAAAGATCAGGTCATTGATTATGCAGAAAGAAAGAAAATGTCGGTGGAGGAAGTGGAAAGATGGTTGAGACCACAATTGGATTATGAAGCATAAAAACCATAACGAAGGTTTCATTTAGTTTGAAGAAAAGTTGATCGTTATAGTTTTTAATTTTTCCTGGCACCATTAAATGGCGGTGCCAGGAAGATCCCGATATAATTCAACGAGCGAAGCCTTTTCAACGCACAGCATTCAACGGCGAAGCCAATTCAACGCGCAGCATTCAACAGCCAAGCCTGTTCAACGCGAAGCATTCAACGGCGAAGCCTTTTCAACGCGAAGCATTCAACGGCCAAGCCTCTTCAATGCGTAACTTCAGAAACTATTTCCTCCATATCTTTTTCCTGTACCATATAAATTCCGATTAAAATCATCACTCCGCCCAATGCATACCAGATGCTAAAAATTTCTCCTGCCAATACACCCCAGAAAACGGCAACAACAGGTAATAAATAAGTGACCATACTTGCAAATACGGCCGAAGTAGTTTGAATTAACCGAAAATAAAGAAGCATTGCAAGGGCCGTTCCTACAATAGATAAAATACCTAAATATCCCATTCCTTCCCATTGCCTGGGTGATCCTTCAAATTCATTAAAAAATCCTGAGTACAATAAAATAATGATGGAAGGAAACATCCAAACAGTAAACACACTTGCAGAAAGCTTTAAAGATGAAACATGTTGTAACTTCTGATTGACAATAAGCGCGCTTCCTGCATAGCAAGCAGTAGCCATAACAATCAAAAGTGAATATCCCACATCTGACTCACCCGTATGATCTGCAGAGAAATACATTAATATCACTGCGCCGAAAAATCCCACTAAGGCACCCAACCACTGAATCATTTTACTGCGAATCTTAAAAAATGAAAAGCCCAGAATGAGGACAAAAACAGGAACCAAAGAATCTAATATCCCAGCCATCGAACTGCTTACTTTAAGCTGAGCAATCGGAAACAAAAACATTGGAACAAAATTGCCCAATGCCCCGGCGAATGCCATCCACAAAAATGTACGGAGGTCCATTTTCTTAATCGCAGAAAAACCGATTCCCATAAAAATAAGTCCGGAAACAATTACCCGGATTGATCCAATTTGATAAGGAGTAAATGTTTCCAATGATTTTTTAATCAGGATGAATGAACTGCCCCAGGTTAGCGCAAGGATAGAAAGGATTACCCACTTGGATTTTAAAAATTGCATGTATGGAATTAAGAAATGATTTTTTCAATTGTAACAAGCATATCGCGAGTATTTTACTCAGGATAAGAGATCAAAATTAATTCTTTTTTGACCTTGAAAAGTTGATTTATTAATGCAATGAAAACCTTAAATCCACTTTTAAAAAACACACAAATCCTCAATAAAAAAATCATCTACAAAAACAGCAGGAATTTAAATTTAAAAGATTTCTATCTTTTTAAGAGATAAAAAATTAAAACTAAAAACATATCGTAAATTTAAATCTTCGATTTTAGAATCTTATTTTTCCTCAGATAATTTTTCAAAGTATGCGAAAGCCAAAATCATTTTTATTGAAAGAGCTGATAAGAATCTTTCAATCAGAACATCAAAATAGAGATTCAAAAAGCAGTTTAAAAATTCCGGACAAAAACGGCTATTCGAGAAGAACATTCATTGAAACCGGAGCAAAAGGAGCTGCGGCAATTGTGTTGGCCTCCTCTTTTCCTTTGCTTACGGGATGCGACTCTTCCAACACAGAAGAAAAGAAAAAGCAACACTCAAAGGATAACGACAAGCGCCCTCACATCGCTATTGTTGGAGCAGGTATTGCGGGTTTACATTGCGCCTATATTCTTCAGAAAGCAGGCATCTCGTCCACCGTTTATGAGGCAAGCAAAAGACCCGGCGGTCGCATTTTAACCCATTACAACAACACGATGGGCATTAATATCTTTCCCGAATTCGGTGGAGATTTTATAGATTCCTCTCATGCAGATATGCTAAACCTGGCAAAAGAATTCAATCTCGAACTGATCGATCTTGAAAAAGAAAAAACAGATAAAAATCTTAAATCGGAAGTGTTCTTTTTTGGAAACAGAAATATTTCTGAAAAAGAAATCATCAAAGAGTTTTCAAAAATTGCCAATAAGATAAATAGTGATATACAATCCCTCGGAGAAAATTATGATACGCCTGCAGCTGAATTATTGGATAATACACCTTTAAGCAAATACATCGAAAGTTTGGCCTGTGCAAAATGGTTGAAAAATATTTTGAATGCCTCTTTTACTGCAGAATATGGTTTGGATTGCTCGGAACAGTCTACCCTCAATTTTTTAGACATGATTAACCCGGACACTTCTGCAGGCTTTCAAGTTTTTGGTGATAGTGATGAACGATATCGGATAAAAGGAGGGAATTCGAAAATAATTGAAGCTCTTCATAAAAATCTGGGAGATGATGTAATTAAAATGAATCACCACTTGATATCGATCGAAGATGTAACCAATAAAAAATATCAATTAACCTTTGACAACAATCAAAAAGTTATTGCAGATTATGTGATTTTAGCCATCCCATTTACCATACTTAGGAATATAAACATGAATATTAAATCTATGACGACGGAAAAGAAAAAAGCAATAAATGAACTCGGTATGGGAATCAATACCAAACTAGTATTGGCATATGAAGGATCTCCCTGGAAAGAGGCACCAAATTTAGCTTCCGGTCGTGTATGTCAGGAAGAGATCAGCAATGGCTGGGACGGTGGTTATAATAAAGATCCCCGTAATCCCTATGGCGTTTATGTCTGCTATTTTGGAGGTACTCCATCCCAGAAACTAAGTGATATTAGCTATAAAAACCCCATGGCACCTCCGACACATGTTTGGAGAACAGAACTGCCGGAGAAAACCGTTAAAAGGTTGAGTAAACAAATGGATCAATCTTTTCCGGGATCCGATCAAAAATTTATGAACAAACATGTTTTTGTAAATTGGATAGATTATCCCTACACAAAAGGAAGTTATAGTTGTTATAAAACCGGCCAATGGACCACAATCGCAGGAAACGAGATCACACCTTTGGACAATGTGTATTTCGCCGGAGAACATTGTAGCAGAGATTTCCAGGGATTTATGAATGGCGGCGCAGAAACCGGGCGTTTTGCCGCAGAAGAAATCCTGAAAGCTATCGGGTAACTGTTTTTAAAATGAAAAAGCGCTTTTCTTAATATCAAAAACCGCATCTCCTTTTCTTACAAGAGATTTGGCTAATTTCGCTTTTTTTTTAAAATAGTTTTTATTCATGCGGATTATTTCTTACAACGTAAATGGTATCAGAGCTGCCATCAAAAAGGGATTTATTGATTGGTTGAACACAAATCCTGCAGATATTATATGTCTTCAGGAATTGAAAGCTCATGAGAGCGATATTGACAAAGATTTACTAGAATCGACCGGATATAAACCATATGTTTTCTGTGCTCAAAAAAAAGGATATAGCGGAGTAGCCATTTTATCCAAAACGGAACCGGACTATGTGGAATGCGGACACAGTAACGAACAAAGTGATTTGGAAGGCAGGGTGATTCGTGCAGACTTTGGAAGTGTGACCATTATTAATGCCTATTTCCCGTCCGGAACCACAGGCGGCACAAGGCAGGATTATAAATATATTTGGTTGGATGAGTTTTTGGAATACATCAACGAATTACGAAAAACACGTCCGGAAGTTATTATTTGCGGTGATTATAATATTGCTCACACTGAATTGGATATCCATAACCCGAAAGGAAACAAAAAGAATAGTGGGTTCTTACCGGAAGAAAGAGCCTGGCTTGATCAATTTTTCAATAATGGCTTTGTGGATACTTTCCGTCATCTAAATAAAGAGCCGCATCATTATTCGTGGTGGAGTGTAATGAGGCCTTCTGTAAGATTAGAAAATAAAGGCTGGCGAATCGATTATATTTCAGTTACAGAAAACCTGAAAGAAAGAATAAATGACGCACAAATTTTTCCTGATATTAAACACAGCGATCACTGCCCTATTTATTTAAAATTAGATTACTAAGATGTTTACAATAAATATTACTACGAAAGTAGATCCCAAAATCACTTCTGAATGGCTGCTATGGCAGAAAGAAGTTCATATTCCGGCATTAATGGAAACAGGCTGCTTCAGCAGTTATCGGTTTCATCAATTACTGGAACAAGATGAATCGGATGGTAAAATATTTGTACTCCAATTAATGGCTGCTTCCAAAGAAAGTCATCAAAATTTTATCAATGAATATGAAATGACTCTAAAAAATCAAGTAATTGTTAAATGGGGTGAAAAGAGTTTTGAATTCAGGTCACTTCTTCAAAACATAGACTGACCACACTTTACAGCCATTTTTATTCAACCTACAAACAAAAAAAAGCTCAACAAACAAGCTGCATTCCTTTACAGTATTGAGTTACAGGACTTCTTACCCTTTTCTGATGAAAGCGCAACTTTTTCATTATTTTCATAACACCCTTGCCAATTGTGCATTACAAAGAAAAAGACCAATAAAAAATAAATCCCGAAATATTTTATTAGATTGAAAAACCTTCTATATTTGTCGAGTTAAAAAATCAAATAAATTATTATGAACAAAGCAGAACTAATCGCAAAAATTGCGGAAGATGCAGGAATTACCAAAACTCAGGCTAACGCTACCCTTGATTCATTTACTAATGCTGTAACCAAAACTTTAAAAGGTGGTGGTAAAGTAACATTAGTAGGATTCGGGACTTTCTCCGTTAGTAAGAGAGCTGCCCGTAATGGCCGCAATCCACAAACTGGCGAGGTTATTAAAATTAAAGCTAAAAAAGTCGCTAAATTTAAAGCGGGTAAACAATTGGCTTCGAAAATATAATTTTCGAAAAAAAATCTTTCAAAGCAAGATGCAATCGTGTATCTTGCTTTTTTTATAATCAATATTTAATTCTTTAAAATCAATTTAAATGGGACGCGGAGATAAAAAAACAAAAAAAGGTAAAATTTTTATGGGATCATTTGGTAAGTCTAGACCAACAACTTCTAACAAAAAAAAGACAGAAGCTAAAAAAGAAGCAACCTCAGAAAAGTAATTAATTACGGGGCAAGCCTTCGAAGTTGCCAGTTATTATTCACATCTTGAAAATACTGTAGCCGGTCATGAAGCCGGCCTGGCCTGCCCTGCCAGAACTCCATTAACTGGGGCTGCACAAAAAAACCACCCCAGTTCATGGGCCTGGGAATTTCTTCTCCTTCAAATTGTTTTTCAAATTTCAAAACATTGTCCTGAAGTATTTCCCGGTCCTCTATTACGGTACTTTGGGGAGAACTCCAGGCACCAATGCGACTTTCTTTTTGACGGGAACGAAAGTATTTATCACTTTCCTCAGAGCTTATTTTTTCAGCAATTCCCTCAATTCTTACTTGTCTTTCCATTTCTTTCCAGAAAAACAATAAAGACACATGTGGATTTTGCGAAATCTCTTGCCCTTTCCGGCTCTCATAATTTGTAAAAAAAACAAACCCCTGATCCATAATACCTTTCAATAACACGATTCTGGAGGATGGGATGCCTGATGATGAACAAGTTGATAAAGTAAACGCATTTACCTCATCGATCTTACTTTCTATTGCCTGCTGCCACCATTTTTCGAATTGAATAACCGGGTTTGCATCCACATCTTTTTCTAATAAGGATTGCATTTGGTACACTTTCCGGATATCGGCTATAGAATTATTATCAATCATGTTCAAAATATTTGGTGCAGCAAATTTACAATACGAAGATGACATTCATTATTCAACAACAAATACAAGCTTATAAAAAGTGAAGGAATGATTGTTCCCGGTTGTTAGTAAAGTAAAAAAAAACGTCCTAAACTTTAGAATGCTTTTTTTGAATATACTTAGGTCAGATTTACATCCCAAACATTCCCCTACTCATCATTCCAAATCCAAGAATGCCGCCAAGCACACCTGTTAGAATCGCTGTAATCATAAATGTAATCGCAATCATGACAATAAATGCTACAACCATATAAACCACTTTTTTATCCTCAGGCGTCTTCTTCAAAACACCCAATCCATTATAAAAAAGATAGATTGAATAAACCCAACCCGCTATTGCCAACAACCAGCCAATAATTGGTATAAACGACAGAAAACCAGCCACCCAAACTGGCGTGTTTGAATAGGCCACCAATTGAGCTGATTTACCCAGATTCTTTTCAGATTCAAAACTTGGTGCAAGAAGATCAATTACATAAGTGGAAATGTAAAAGCCAATAAAAATGGATATAAATCCAATGATTGACATCCATACCAAATAAGATCCCATAAAGGTACCAGGCATCATTCCACCAAGTAATCTACCTAAAGCTGAAATAATAGCGAGGGGTAAAACATAGCTCATTAACATAGACTGAGGTGACGCAGTTTCCGTATCAATTACGAGCCATTCCGTTTTTGGAGTTAAGAGAATATTCTTTACTCTTTCAATTAAGTTCATAGTCAAATTGTTTTGTTAAGGAAATAGTTCATTATATATAAAACAGTTTATTAAAAGAATTTGATAATTATTTTAAATATAAGATAATCCCTTCAGAATTGTATAGAATTGAAGATTCATCTAATGAGAGAAAATTTTATTTTTCCCAATTTGCTTTCTTAAATCTTCCAATTTTTGAGTTTTCTCATTCTCTTGCATCATAAATTGGCTTTTCATTTCCCGAAAGCGGGCTAGTTGAGTAGAAGCTTCCTCCACTTTAAGGTGCATTTCAATCAATTGCCTATTCTGATCTTCTGTTTCACTTCTTAACCGTGCATTTTCACTTTCTATTTTGGCAAATCCTTTTTTCAATGCAATTTCATCGTTTAAAGAATTTTTCATTTCATTTTCTCTGGCAGCAGCAGCCGTCAATTTATTCTTTAATGAGTTTATCTCGTTTTGCAAAGATGTCAACTCTATTAACCGTGCATCATATTTGCTTTTAAGAGCGGTGAAATGATGTTTTTCTTCTTTAATCACCCCTAGCTCCTGATTAGCGTTTTCGAGAGACTGAAGCGCTTCATCGAGTTCATTTTCTAGTTGTACTTTCTTTTCATTTTCCTGATAATACAGTTCCTCCCAATCTTCTTCGTCTTCTTTTTTATTTTCAATAATAGTAGCAACTTCATTTGAAGGAATAAATGATGGCGTAGAATTTCCTACCTCATTGACCTTTTGGATTAATTTCGAAAATTGAATTTCATTATAGGCAATTGACTCTTCCAGAGATTTTATTTTAGTCTGAAGGGCAGGAATTGATTGCCGGTAATATTTATCACGGGAAGATCCGGCGTTTAATAATTTAAAGGGAAATGGCTTATCCGGGGAGAAAAACTCATTACTTGTAATAAGCATTCTATATACAAGTATGGTACTTGCAATTAATACAATTAGGGTTACAACCCAAATCAAAGCAATCATTGGCAGTCATTTAGAAAATAAAAAAATTCCAGGGAGGTTTTTTTCTTAGATTTTCAAAAGGATATGATTGCAGATAACAAGTTATTCCGCAATAAGGATAAAAAGGTGGCGCCGTAAATTAAGACAAATTATCCAGTTACCAAAGTCCCAACTTTTTCACCAGTAACAACTTGTAATAAAGTACCTGGAGAATCCATTCCAAATACAATAATCGGAAGATTATTTTCCATGCATAAAGTAAAAGCCGTCATGTCCATCACTTTCAGATTTTTGGATATGCACTCGGCAAAAGTGATAGAATCATATTTCTCCGCCAGAGGATCCAATTCCGGATCAGCAGAATATATTCCATCTACCCGGGTACCTTTCAGAATAACATCCGCTTTTATTTCTATTGCTCTTAATGAACCTGCTGTATCAGTAGTAAAATAGGGATTGCCTGTGCCTGCACCAAAAATCACCACCCTGCCTTTTTCTAGGTGACGAATGGCTCTTCTGCGTATATAGGGCTCAGCTATCTGCTCCATTTTTATGGCACTTTGAAGCCGGGTATAAACACCTTCTTTTTCCAAAGCACTTTGCAACGCCATCCCATTTATTACTGTAGCTAACATTCCCATATAATCACCTTGAGCCCTTTCAATCCCCGTCTCAGCTTCATTCATTCCTCTGTATATATTACCGCCTCCGATAACTATAGCGACCTGAACCCCTAAATCTGTAATTAGTTTGATATCCTGTGCATATTGACGTAAAACATCTGAATCAAGACCGAAGGTTTTATCGCCCATAAGCGATTCGCCGGAAAGTTTTAAAAGAATTCTCTTAAATTTTGGAAGCATAATTTAATTTGAAAGTTAATCTACTTTAAGATAATGTAAGTGTGTATAAGGAGCGAAAGAATTCCCTATTGCAAGGCAGCCGCTCATTTTTAAAATCGGTGCAAGATAACGGAATAAAACCTTTTTTTCAAAGAGAATTCATCAAGATATGATCGGACATCAAGGAATATTAATTTCTAACGACTTTCCTGATTCTGCCTTAATTTTCCTATCACGGATAGAACCACGTTTTTAAAAAACACAGTGATGTAAACGGTCAACATTAATCCTTGAAAAATATAATTCGCAATTTTTTGATTTGTTTAAATGGTTGAATAAAATTACAAATAGCATTAAATATGGTTGAATAAAAAAGAGAGGCTATCCATTCGGGATAGCCTCTCTTTTTTATTCAACCATTCAAAAAATATTACCCTAAGGCAACTCTTTTAAATTCGATTACTTTTAAATCAGCATCAAGACTCTTTAAGAAATCTCCAACAGACTGATTACCATCTTTCACATAAGCCTGTGCAAGGAGTGTATTGTCTTTGAAATATTTATTCAA
>JBDSBN010000059.1:0-14166 GCA_039921585.1 Ginsengibacter sp.
ATCATTGCCAATAAGGATGAATTTGATTTGAAATATACTATTACCCGATTTTTCGGATCGTATGGGCCACATCAAAATCTTACATGGTGGGGCGGACCTCAGTCTGTATTTATAGAAAAAGCATTTAAAAATGAGGAAATTGAAATTCATGGAGATGGAATGCAAACACGCACATTTACGTATATAGATGATACAGTTAACGCCTTGATAGCATGCATTGAAAATAAGAACTCTGATAATCAGATTTTTAATACCGGAGGCAAAGATGGGGGAGAAATAACTATTAAAGATTTGGCCATCTTAATATGGAAATTGGTTAATGGAAAAGATTCAATTCCAAAATTGAAGTATATTCCCTACTCTACCTTTGGAAATTATGAAGACGTAATGAGAAGGGTACCCGACATAACAAAACTTAAAACCGTTTTAGATTTTGAACCAGAATGGAGTTTGCAAGAGGGATTAA
The DNA here is from genome assembly GCA_039921585.1 of Ginsengibacter sp. Classification (GTDB taxonomy): domain Bacteria; phylum Bacteroidota; class Bacteroidia; order Chitinophagales; family Chitinophagaceae; genus Ginsengibacter. Next base: position 467 of record JBDSBN010000059.1, read on the forward strand.
AAGTAACCATTGAATGGCAAAGACAATTTATTAAACCAGACAAAACTGTTTTTGTTTAAATGTCTAAAAAAGATATGTCAGAATTGAGAAAGAAGGAAAGTGAATCTAAAAGTTGGGGAATTGTAGGAGGTGGAATAATGGGTATGACTCTGGCACTTCGCCTTGCGCAAGAAGGCCATCAAGTAACCATCTATGAGGCAGGCCCTGAATTAGGAGGCCTTGTAAGTTCCTGGAAAATGGGAAATGTAGAATGGGATAAATTTTATCATGTAATTCTGCTCTCCGATTTCAGAACAAGAAATATTTTAAAAGAAATTGGTGTTGAAGACAAAATCCATTGGATAGAAACCAAAACTGGATTTTACATGAATGGGAAATTACATTCTATGTCTGATACCATTGAGTTTTTAAAATTTCCCACCCTAAATTTAATTGATAAATTCAGATTAGGACTTACCATAATTGTTGCATCCAGAATTAAAAACTGGAAGCGGCTGGAAAAAATTCCGGTAACTACATGGTTAAAAAAATGGTCTGGAAAAAATACTTATCAAAAAATCTGGCTTCCATTATTACGGGCAAAATTAGGAGAGAGTTATAAACAAACTTCAGCGGTATTTATCTGGGCTACAATACAACGTATGTATGGAGCCCGACGCAGCGGATTAAAGAAAGAAATGTTTGGATTTGTAGATGGCGGATACAAAACAGTTATTGAATCGTTTAAACAAACATTGGTAAATAATGGAGTTAACATTAAAACGAGTTGTGCAGTTACGGAAGTATTATCAAAGGGATTAAATAAGCCTGTTGTAAAAATGTCAGATGGGCTGAGTGAGCAACATGATGAAGTAATTGTTACTTTACCATCTGGGATAGCTTCCAAATTGTGCACCGATCTTCAGGAATCTGAAAAAGAAAAACTAAACGGGATAGACTATCTTGGAGTGATATGTGTCGCTGTTTTATTAGACAAATCAATCAGCGATTTCTATGTTACAAATATTACAGACACCTGGGTACCTTTTACAGGAATTATAGAAATGACCGCCCTTGTAGATAAGAAATACCTGGACGGAAAGGCCCTTGTATATCTACCCAAATATGTGGTAAAAGACGATCCTCTCTACAACGAATCAGATGATTATCTGAAATCATACTTTATTGACAACCTGAAAAAAATGTATCCCGTTATTAGTGATCATAACATTCAATTTGTAGGTGTAGCTAAAGCGAAACATGTGATTACAGTAGCTAAATTAAATTATTCAGAATTACTACCCGCAATAGAAACTTCTTCACCAAATGTATATGTGATAAACACATCGCACATAAAAGATGGTACATTGAATGTTAATGAAACAGTTAGGGTAGCCGAAGATAAATTACAAGAGTTATTGTCGGCATCTTCTCTTTCATTACCAAATAAAAAACAACATTCATTTCATCCTGATTAGGAAGCTTCTCCAAGATTACATAAAATTATCAGCCTAATAAAGAATGATCGTTGTATTAGGCTGGTTCTTATAAAACTTTTTATTAGAATAATTTGCCGCGGCAATAACAAATAGGAATTAATGAAAAAGAAAAAAACACTTGCTACCATGTCTATCGACCTCGATGATCAGTGGACATATATGAAAGTGCATGGGGACCAAGGATGGGAAACCTTTCCTTCTTATTTAGATGTTTTTTTACCACTTGTATTGGACGAATTGGAGGAATTGGACATTAAAATCACGTTCTTCGTAGTTGGTCAGGATGCCGCTTTAGAAAAAAACCATGCTGTCTTGCGTAGCATTGTTGACCGTGGCCATGAAGTGGCAAATCACTCCTTTCATCACGAATCCTGGTTAAAAACCTATTCCAAAGAAAAGATTGAAGAAGAAATAATCATTGCAGAAGAAGAAATCTTAACAGCAACGGGTAAACGAACAAATATGTTTAGAGGTCCGGGATTTAGCTGGAGCAATGATTTACTGGAAGTATTACAAAAGCGTAACTACCTTTTTGATGCATCACTCCTACCCACTTACATATCACCGTTAATGCGTCAATATTATTTTTGGAAATCGTCACTTTCCAAGGAGGAGAAGGAAAATCGAAAGGAATTATTTGGCTCATTCAGAGAAGGCTTCTATCCATTAAAACCATTTAAATGGATATTACCGGGAAAAAAGCAGTTATTAGAAATACCAGTAACAACAATACCTGTTTTTAAAATCCCCTTTCATCAAAGTTATTTATTGTATATCAGCAACATATCCATTGGTTTAATGAAACTTTATTTACGTTTTGCTATTTTCATGTGTAAGATCACTAAAACTCAACCAAGTTATTTGCTACATCCTTTAGATCTGATTGGTGGTGATCATGTGCCCTCTCTAGCATTTTTCCCTGGCATGAATATAAAAAGTGAACGTAAATTGACCATTTTTAGAATTGCGATGAAAATGATGAAGAAACATTTTGACATATTACCCATGTCTGAATTTTCAAAAAAAATAACGGTAAATCAAAAATCAAGAATTTTAAAAAACACTGAAACACCTTCTATTGCTTCTGAGAAATCACCTAAATATGATATCGTTTAAAGTATCTATTTAAAAATGACCTGGAAGGATTTCATATGCAAATCATATAAAAAATAACTAAGGATTTCAAGAAACCATTACTGACAAAAATGGATTTCAGATTTTTGAATATAAAGAATGCAGTAATGAGTTTACATTTCAAAATCGATTTTTAACTTATGGCTTAGAATTAATTTCAAAAGGCCTGCTCTTTAAATGGATCAGCCTAAATTATAGTTTCTCTTAAATAAATAAACGACATCTCTTTTTCTCATTTGGAAGAAAATTTTAAAAATTTTAATTCCTATTTTTTGTAAGTATTAGATCGTCAACCCTCCTCTTGATTTGAAAATATTCTCTTTTTTTTTAAAAGATATTAAACCTATCTTTCTAAATTTAAAATAAAACTGCTTTATGGATAAAGAATGTCACTTTATTAGTATTATACTCCCTTGTTATAATGAGGAAGCAATCCTGGCTTCTTCATTAGAGACGGTCATTGATTATCTTGAATCAAAGAAAAATAAATACCGCTGGGAAATAGTTATAATAAATGACGGCAGTAAGGATAAGACGGGTGAGATTGCAGATAATTATGCCGATCGCCGGTCTGATATACGAGCCATACACCATCCCATTAATTTAAACTTAGGCCGCGCGCTACAAACGGGTTTTCGTCATGCTAAAGGAGAAGCAATTGTAGTTTTAGACGTAGACCTTAGTTACTCAGTAGATCTCATAGACCAATTAACGGATAAACTTTTTGAAGAATATGCTGATATTGTAATTGCTTCCCCATATATGCCCGGAGGGAAAACAACTGCAATACCATTTGGACGCAAAATTATGAGTTTATGGGTTAATAAATTTATGCGAATAGCTTCTCAGGATAAATATTACACCTATACATCGATGGTAAGGGCATACCGTAGTTCCTATATCAAAAATTTGAATTTAAAGACTAAGGATTATGAAATCAATCCTGAAATTCTCTATAAATCGATGATTTTACGAGCCTCCATCATTGAAATACCTGCTCATTTAGATTGGACTGAACAAAACAAATATAAAGAGCAGCGCAAATCCAGTATGAAAGTATTACGGGGTTTTTTCTCTGGAATTATGTCTTCATTTATATTTCGACCTTACGTGTTTTTTCTCGCAATTGGTCTTGTGTTATTAGGTCTATCCATATATGAATTAACCTGGCTTTTTTATAACACGGTTCATCATTTAAACATTCAGCCTTACGGAATTGAAAAATCATTCTCCATTAGTCTTGCAGCCCAATTTTTAAAAAACCCCCAAACTTTTTTAGTTGGAGGTGTCACTTTTATTGCAGCAATACAGGTGTTAAGTTTAGGTTTCTTATCTCTTCAGAGTAAAAGATATTTTGAAGAGTTATTTCATTTAGGCACAACAGTGATAAATAAAAATAAAGAGTAAAAAATAAAATCGAGTATTAATGAAAATTCTTAAGTGGACCGATAGACCTTTTTTATTTTTTTTTCCGTTTTTATTGCTTTTTATTGCAATCATCATATTATTTCCAACCTCAGGAATTTCGGGAGACGAAAAAAATTATTTAGGGTATGCAAACAATCTATTAAATGGCTACTATTCCCCCCCACCACCGGGAATAGATTTACAGAATAGTCCAGGTTATCCATTAATTGTTTTGCCTTTTGTTGCATTAAATACACCATTATTTTTTATTGCTTTCTTAAATGCGATTCTATTTTATTTCTCCATTGTATTTTTATTCAAATCCTTAATACGAATTTCATCAAATAAAGTTGCACTATTATTCACTTTATTCTGGGCATTTTACTATAATCTATATGTATACATACCTTACGTGCTACCTGAAATATTAACTGTATTTCTTGTGTCTGTTTTATGTATCAGCATCATTAATTGTTTTGAAATAAAAACTTTCAAACAAAGTATCAAATATATTATTCTCTCAGGCATTATTATAGGATACCTGGCTCTAACAAAACCGATATTCGGATATGTGATCATAACACTAATTGTATGTTTTTTAATATTATTAGTAACTAACGTAAGATCTATAAATTATAGAAAGAGCATCTTTATTTTAATGATTTCATTAATAACCACTGCTCCTTATTTATTATACACATTCAATCTTACCGGAAAATTATTTTACTGGAGTTCTATCGGAGGAAACAATTTATACTGGATGTCTACGCCGCATGAAGGGGAATCAGGTAGTTGGATCAATTATCCCATGCTTGAGGTTGATAACATTAACCGAATAAAGGGTAGCCACGCTACCATAGAGGAGCTCCACAAAGATGATTTTGATAAAATCTTAAAGTTTGAAGGCGTGGAGCAAGACAATGCATTTAAAAAGATAGCGATTAATAATATAAAATCTCATCCATTAAAATTTACAAAAAATGTATTCAGCAATATAAGCCGGATACTTTTTAATTTCCCATATTCTTATGAACCTCAAAGAGCAAGAACACTAATAAGACTTCCGCACAGTGGAATTATATTAGTATTGGGACTATTTTGTATAATTCCCACAATCTTAAATTGGAGAAAAATTGCTTTTTCAATCCGCTTTCTTTTATTCTTTAGTCTAATTTATTTAGGGGGAAGCGCTTTTGGAAGTGCCGAAATTCGCATGTTTTCGATGACTGTTCCAATCTTGTTAGTTTGGTTAGCCTACATTTCATCCAGGTCAATTAAATTGGATTTAAGGTGGAACAAATCAAGTTTTTAATTTGTACAAATAAGCAAATGATGAATAAATTCCGATAAAGTTTTACAAACATTAGCCTATAAATTAATTCACGATACCATAAATAAGAATAAAGCACACGGTATTCTTAAAGTTGTCTAGATATACTTTAAAATAATTTACAGCGGACAATTTTTATCCTTCAGTTTGTCATGGCCAAATAAGAACCTAGCCAAGAATCCCCCAATAATAACTTTTGGCTGGATCAAATTAATAAAAAATTCCCCGATCACTTTTATTATAAAATTTTAAAGGATCGGGGAATTAAATATCAACTAGTTATTACTACATTTTAATGATTTTCTGAGTTTTTTTATCCGCCTCATTAAATAGAATCGTGATTATATATACTCCCTTAGTTAAATTACTCAAATTCATTTTATCTTGAAAATTATAATCTGAAGATGTAATTGTCTTTTTCATCATAATTCTCCCGTTCAAATCTGATACTATTATAGTTAATGCTTCATTCACCTTAACTGAATTAATTTCTAGTGTAGCTAGATTTCTTACCGGATTTGGATACACTTTGAAACTATTAGATTCCACTTCTTTTGATAATTTTCCCAATGCTACAATAACTTTTACTGAATCTCTTCCCACTCTGTTCTTATCATCCATTATTATTAACTCAAATTCATAATTTCCGGCGATCAGGTCGCTAACTTTAGTTACATATTTATTAGAAGATTCAATTCTGGCTGCTTTTGGGCCAGAAATCTGACGCCACTCAATAGATTTAAGTTGGCCGCTTATTATTTTAGCTTTCCCACTTAAAGTTACCTGGCTAATTGGATCTGTTATTGTCATATCATTTCCAGCATCAGCTATTGGGCTTTCATTTAATTCATTGCCTGCATACACAGTTACTTTTACCGAAGATGTAGCGGTTGCGCCTTTATTATCCGTTACTTTTATTTCGAAAACATACATGCCTTCTGTCAAACCAGTCACTTCAGTAACCGGTGATGCATCATTTACAAATTGAAAGGCAGACGGACCGGATTTCTTTGTCCATAAATAATTAGTGATTGTGCCATCTTCATCGCTGCCACTGCCGGTAAGGATTACACTATTAGTAGGCAAAGTGATTGTCTTATCTCCTCCCGCATTAGCTGTTGGAGCTTTATTTGGAGCAGCATTCACAGTGACCTTTACGGAAGATGTAGCGGTTGCGCCTTTATTATCCGTTACTTTTAATTCGAAAACATAAATGACTTCTGACAAACCGGTTACTTCAGTAGTTGCTGAAGCGGCATTGACAATTTTAAAATCGGAAGGACCGGATTTTTTTGTCCATAAATAATTAGAGATTGTGCCATCTTCATCGCTGCCACTGCCGGTAAGAGTTACATTGCTGGTAGGCAATGTGATTGTCTTATCTGCTCCAGCATTAGCAGTTGGGGCTTTATTAGAAGCAGCATTTACAGTTACTTTTATTGAAGATGTAGCTGTTGCGCCTTTATTGTCCGTTACTTTTAATTCGAAAACATAAATGCCTTCTGTCAAACCTGTTACTTCAGTAGTTGATGAAGTAGCATTGACAATTTCAAAAGCGGAAGGACCGGATTTTTTTGTCCATAAATAATTAGTGATTGTGCCATCTTCATCGCTGCCACTGCCGGTAAGAGTTACATTGTTAGTAGGCAATGTGATTGTCTTATCTGCTCCCGCATTAGCAGTTGGAGCTTTATTAGAAGCAGCATTCACAGTTACTTTTACAGTATCCGTAGCAGTAACGCCTTTAATGTCCGTGATCTTTAATTCAAAAACATAAACACCTTCTTCAAGGTCTGTTACAGACGTCGATATAATTGATGAATTTTCTATTGTTGCTTTACCTCCACTTTTTTTAATCCATAAAACAGATTGGACATTTTCAGCGCCAGAGGTTATTTTCCCCGTTAATGTGACGTTATTTGTAGGAAGTTCTATGACCTGTTCTTCACCTGCAGTAAAAGTTGGACTTTGTATTGCAGGACCATCATAAATCAAGATAACACTTCTCCATGGTTCTATTGTTACACTTCCATTATATCTATTCCCTTTTGCATCCACGTAGCTTGCTCCCAGATTAACAACTTTTGAATCATTCGAAGCATTATATTCCACTCTTATGTCATCTAAATTTGTTATTGATTTTGGAGATGGCTGAGTAAAGTAATCTTTCCCGGAATAAGAACGCCACTCCGAAAGCGTTTGTATCTTTCTTTTGCTTAAATCGTCAAGATTAACTACAACCTGTGAGGTTGATAATGGTTTTACGTAATAATTAGAATCAATAATTCCAAAACTGGAAACTCTATTGGCATCTTGTCCATAGAATTTAAGGGGGTATTGATCTGAATTTCTTGCAAAAAGGATATTGTTTTTAACTACATTATTTTTTGTCCATCCAGAAAACTCCCCGCCATCACCTTGTAGAAATAAGGAAGCATTGGCCCAGTTTCCTCTTCCCCCATCATAAACCGTGTTGTTCTCAAATATAATCTTATTAGCAATGCGTAAAACCACCCCTGATGCGCTTTGCCCTATGACTGTATTGTTCGTAATTTTCACATCATCACAAACATCCGTGTATATTCCAAAAGCATAGTAAGAATTATCAGGCGTTCCTCTTGGGAAACCAATTCCATTTAAAACTATATTACCATCTATTAATCTTCCTTTCTGCCCAAAACCAAAAGAGTATATTCCACCTGCGTCGCCTTTAATCAATGAGGAGTTGGTAATAAAGTTGTTGAGAATCTTGACACTATCCCCTGCGAAATGAATCCCATTATTATCACTGCTATCAATTCGGTTATATTGAATAATAGTCTTAGGCGTTTTACTAAAAGTAAAAATACCACTACCACCAAAACCGCCAAATTCCATAACGGAAATAACTCCGGTCATGTGGACATGGTTATTTCTGATCATTAACTTCTCTCCATTTGCAAGCCAAATACCACTTCCTCCTGCATTTGACACGGAATTATGTTCGATTAAGGCATAAGATAATCCACTTGTTTGAATCCCGTGTTCTCCAGCATATTTAATACTATTATTCTTAACAATTGGAATATTCTTATTTCCATTACCATTAAAACTAAGTGCAGTTCTATTAGCACCGATGAAGCTTAAATCCTCAACTATAACATGAGCTATCTCATTCGTTTTATTGTTGTGTGAATCAAATAATGTATCTATAGTTGCGACCTGCACATTCGATGGCATTCCATTACTGTATATACTTATTCTTTTTGTAGAAGGATTATAATACCACTCATTTTGTTGATCTAAAGTTCTAATATCATTTTGTATAAAAAACCCCCAATTAGGTTCTAATGGATCTCCTGGCGTTCTATTCACAAAATGAATTGTGTTTCCTGTTTGGCCAGTAATTTTTGCCCTGTCAAGCAGCCATTGAGTTACCCGGACAACTATTTCAGCACCAGTCCAATTTACACCATTATTTAAACTATTACTAGTAATAGAAGAAGGCTCACCCGCCCCACCTGTAACAGACTGGAATTTATAAAAATTTGGAAGGAATGGATATGAAGCATCGCCATTTGGATATCTTCCCATTGGTGTATTCACCCCGTTTACAAGTACCATATTCAGGTCTGGTAAAGTTGAAACAGCATCCGTACTTTCCCATATATTACTACCCTTATTTGTCCAGGATGATACAGTAGTAAAGCCTGTTATCACAGGTTTATCACCTGAGCCGTATGCCCCAAAAGTAATAGGACTTCCACTCCTACCTTTTAAAGGATCTTTTATTTTTCCATAAAAAGTATCCCCTCTTTTAAATAAAACTCTATCTCCGGCTTGTAAGGAAGCGCTGTTGACTTTATTTAGGGTTTTCCAGGGAGTTGAAGTTGAAGTACCATTATTTGAATCATTGCCCGAAGCTGATACATAATAATCTATGGCATTTGCAGAAAGTGTAAATAGTACTGAGACTATCAGAATAATTTTTTTCATAGGTTTAACAGTAGCAAATTTAATTTGCTATTTAGGATTTAGGATACACATCTATAGGTGAGATGCAGTTTTCATTAAAGTATATGGTTAGCTGTATATACTTTTTTAATAACGGAAGAATAGTGAAATTAGTATTGGGATTATTGATTTCCCCTACTATTTTTACAATTTTTATAATAAACTGATATTTTTATAAATAAAACCAGTAATTATAATATTTAAGGTCAAAAATCATATGTAATGATTGCTGGAAGAGATTAGTTGATGAGCGACCTTTTATGATTCATTTACTATTATCCAGCTTTGGAAATTTTTATTTGCAAGCAATGTAATCGGTCAAGTAATTGCCATTGATATTGCTAAAAAGCAAATTGGCTTAATTAAGCATTATAAAAAAGGGCTATCCAAAATAAATTTTCGGGATAGCCCTTGAATAAAATAGTGACTATTTTAGCAATTTAATAACGGAGGTTTTTTCATTCTGAATAACTCTTAGGAAATATACTCCTTTTTTTAAAGAAGCAGTATTAATGGTCTGTTGGTAAGCTCCTTCATTTTTTGAACCACTTCTATTCCACATAACTCTTCCTAAACCATCCAACATTTGTAACTTATATTCACCTGCCTCACCTCCCAATGTAACTTTTATTGAATTCACAAAAGGATTTGGATATGCCTTTATTTTCAAATCACTTCCATTTAAAACGGACTGGTCGGTTAATGGTCTATTAGATGCTAATATTTCCCCGCCAATTCCTAATAATTCTCTGGCAAAAGCTCCATTAATTCGATAAAATGCAACAGAAGGAATAGCAACTTTGTTCTGGTTCGGATAAGAATACGCCACTTGAAGTGTTTTTCCGCCTAAAGCCTGGAAGAATCCAACAGAAATAGCATGTATGCCCGCCTTAAGTCCGATAGTTCCAGATTTTTCTATTTCACCATGAAGTCCATCATTATTAACAACTAATCTATTATCGATATACAACACACTTCCATCATCTGAAGTCGTGTAGAAAGTATATAAGCCATCTACAGGTAAGTCTATGTATCCTACAAATTCTAAGGCATAATTATCGGACCTACTTGCTGGAGACAAATCAATTTTATCAACTGATCCGGATTTTACTGGTAATAGAGATCTAAAATTTGGAACAGAAGTATAACTTCCTTCATAATAATTATAATTCAAACCAGCTACCAGGTTAGGAGCGGAAACTGATGGAAGCAATTCGATTTGTGGTACTCTAAATAAAGAGGAATTAGGAATTACTCGTTTAGACAAAGCGCCTGAGGAATAGCTCATACTTAATATTTGATCACCAGTTTGTTCAAAGAAGTGAACGGATAAAGCATGTAATCCTGCTTTTAATCCAATTGTTCCGGATCTCTCAATAGCACTATGTAATCCATCGTTGTTAACCACCATCTTATTATCAATATACAACATACTTCCATCATCTGATGTAGTATAAAAGGTATATTCACCGTCGGCTGGGATATCGATGTACCCTGTGAATTCAAAAGCGAAATTATCTCCTCTATTCGCCAGTGTTAAATCAATATCATTAACAGATCCGGTTTTGATAGGAATAAGTTTGCTAAAATCAGGTACAGAATTATAACTTCCTTCAAAGTACTTATAGTTAAGACCACTTACTACATTGGAAGGATTCAATGCGGGTAATAATTCTAATTGAGAAACTCTAGATAAATTTGAGTTTGGTATTTGTTGTTTTGATATTCCATTGGCAGAATAGCTCACATTCAGTACATTATCCCCTGTTCGCTCGAAATAATGAACCTTGATTGCGTGCTTCCCTGCTTTCAATCCAATTTTACCCGACTTTTCAACGGCATTATGTAGTCCATCATTGCTAACAACTAGTCTATTGTCAATATACATCATACTCCCATCATCTGAGGTTGTATAAAAAGTATATTCTCCATCTACTGGTATAGTAATATATCCTGTGAACTCAAATGCGAAATTATCACCACTGTTTGCCACTGAAAAATCAAAGTTGTTAACTGAACCAGTCTTAATTGGAGTCAGGCTTGAAAAGTTTGGAACATTACTAAAGCTACCTTCATAATAGTTATAATTAATACCATTTACAGTATTAACTGGATTCACAGCCGGTAATAATTCTATTGACTGTGAAATTCTGCTTAAAGCGGAATTTGGAATTGATCTCTTTGATAATCCGTTGCTGGAATAATTAACATTTAATATTTGATCGCCGGTTGCCTCAAAGTAATAAACTTTTATTGCGTGCTTACCCGCTTTTAACCCGATTACTCCTGAGTTTTCCATAGCACCATGAAGTCCGTCATTTGCGACTACTAATACATTATCGATGTAAACCATACTTCCATCATCAGAAGTTGAATAGAAAGTGTATTCGCCATCCGTGGGAACTTCTATAAATCCTGTGAACTCAAAAGCAAAATTATCATCTCTATTTGCTATTGTTAAATCAAAATTATCCGAAACCCCGGTTTTTACAGGGGTGGAGTTTAAAAATTCAGAAACAGACTTGTAATTTCCTTCATAATAATTGTAATTGAGGCCAGATGAAGTATTGGAAGGGTTAATAGCAGGTAATAGGTTTTTTAAAGCCTGAACTATTATATTGACAGAGGCACTACTGGTTGCTCCCTTGTTATCCGTAACAGTTAATTCAAAAATATATGTACCTTCTATTAAATCTGTCACATTTGTAGAAGCCGCTCCAGAGTTCACAATCGTTCCAGAATTTGGACCAGATTTTTTGACCCATTTATAAGAAACACCAGTTCCGCTTTTTACACCACCACTTAAGGTAATAGAATTGTCAGGTAATGTAATAGTTTGATCTGAGCCCGCGTTAGCCACTGGTGGTTGATATTGAGACGCTCCATTTTTTATCAATACTGCTGAAGTATATGGAGCAAGGGAAATAGAGCCATCGTATGTGTTTCCTTTGGAATCTATGTAATTTGCATCCAGAGTTATTGTTTTAGTTTGACCAGTAGCATTGTATTCTAATCTTATTTCATTTTCGTTTGCTATCGTTTTTGGACTTTCGCTTGAATTGTTATCCTTCCCAGTAGCATTTTGCCATGTTGATAAACTTAAAGTAGTTAATTTATTTGAAGTTAAATATGCTTGAATTGAAGTTGAAGGTTCTATTGGCTTAACAAAATAATTGTAATCCATATCGCCAAAAGTACCTATGGCATTAGTATTATCATAAGAATAATAGTGAAATGCATATTGATCTTTTGTTTTAGCAAAGAAGATATTTTCCTTTACATCATGATTACGAACGTAACCAGCAAATTTACCCCCATCTCCCTGTACGAATAAATTTGCATTACCCCAGCCACCCGGCGTTCCATTATCAAAAAGAGTATTATTTCGAAGTATGATATCTCTGGAATCTCTCAAAATCACCCCTGAAGCACTGCTATTAACTACAGTATTGTTGGTTACTTTAATATCCGTACCCAACTCATCAATGTAAATTCCAAATGCGTAATATGAATTATCAGGCGTACCCCTAGGGAATCCTACAGAATTTAATACAATATTACCATCAATGATCCTACCAGATTGGTTGTTGTTAAATGTATAAATACCACCTGCATCCCCTTTTAAGAGTGCAGAATGATTTACAAAGTTATTTTTAACTTGTACATTATTTCCGGCAAAATGAATCCCATTATTTTGGGAACTATCAATATTATTATACTCAATCACAGTATTATCCATCCTCGTGTTTAAAAAAATGGCACTTCCTCCAAATCCTGTACGTTTAAAAGGGGTAATTACTCCAGTTACCTTAACTGTATTATTTCTAATAGTAAGATTGTTTCCATTAGAACACCATATTCCACCATCACCTGTATGAATAATACTATTATTTTCAATTACGGCATATGATAGTCCACTTGTTACAATTCCATAATCACCTGCATAGGAAATATCACAATTGGTTATTGTAGGATAATTTTTATTGCCATTCCCATTAAAATAAAGTGCCGTTGTATTTGCACCTGTAAATGCAAGATTGTCCACAATTACATAGGCTTTCTCATTATGTATATTGTTATGGGAATTGAACAATTTTTCTATAGTTGCAACTTCAACATTTGCTGGTCGTGAACTACTATAGATGCTTAACTTTTTTGTAGAAGGATTATAGTACCATTCATTCTGTTGATCTAATGTTCTAATATCATTTTGTATAAAAAAGCCCCAATTATTTTCTAAGGGATCACTTGCCGTTTCATTTTCAAAATAAATTGTATTGGAAGACTGTCCTGTAATTTCAGCCCTATCTAACAGCCATTGCGTAACACGAACCACTACTTCAGCCCCTTTCCAGTTA
>JBDSBN010000060.1:0-6403 GCA_039921585.1 Ginsengibacter sp.
TTTTTCCATTTCAGGCAGGTTTCTGCTTAGAATCTGGCTTCGAAGAGCATGGCCGTATTCAAAAGCGGGAGAGCCTGTTACAGCAGTATTGGGTACTTTTATGGATTTCCCTACACCACTCTGAGCGTTTATTTTAGATCCATCTGCGATATGAATATGGCCTACAAGACCGGCTTGTCCTCCGATCATTACGTTTTTTCCAATTTTGGTACTACCACTGATTCCGGATTGAGCAGCGATGACCGTATTATGCCCAACTTCCACATTGTGCGCTACCTGGATAAGGTTATCTAATTTAGCTCCTGATTTTATAACGGTGGAACCGATTGTGGCTCTGTCAATGGTAGTATTCGCGCCAATTTCTACATTGTCTTCTACTACAACATTGCCAATTTGAGGAACTTTTTTAAAGCTTCCGTCTTTTTGCGGAGCAAATCCAAATCCATCACCGCCCAGTACAGTTCCGGCATGAATAGACACATTCTTACCTATGATGCAATCATGATGGATGATGACACCAGGATATAAGACAGAATTATCATCAACCGACACATTGTTCCCTAAATATACCTGAGGATAAATTTTTACATTATTCCCAATGACCACATTTTCACCTAAGTAACTGAATGCGCCGACAAATATATTATCGCCCATTTTTACGGTGGCATGTATATAGGAAGGCTGTTGAATTCCTGTAAGATTAGCCCGGATCATTTTATCATATTCCGTAAGTAAAATAGCAAAAGAGCTATATGCGTCCGAAACGCGAATCAATGTGGCGTCAATGTTACCTTCTACTTTCAACGAATCATTAATAATAATAACAGATGCTTTGGTCGTATATAAATAATCTTCGTATTTCGGATTAGCTAAGAAAGATAATTGGCCGGAAGTAGCTTCTTCCAGTTTGCCAAATGAGGTTACGACAGTGCCGGGATCCCCTTCAATCTTACCTTCTATAATATCAGCTATGTTTTGTGCCGTAAACTGCATTGGAATATTTCTTTGATAAAATTTAAAATTAGGTTATAATTCGGATTGCAGGTTCATAAAGCAAATGTAAAATTTTTTTACCGTCCCAAACAGACTCTGATTGATCAGTGCATTATCTACATCTGATATGTCTTTGACGCTGCCATCCTTAAAAAGGATACTAATAAACTCGTGCTCTTTATTATAAGTGGTGTTTTTAGTTTCGCCGGAAAATACAAGATAATTAGATTCTTCCCGGGAAATATTGAAAGTATTTATGACCTGATTTCTTTTTTCTTCTAAAAGAGCATCACTAATTTCAGAGCCGGAATAAATGATTTTCAGAAGGTCGCGGTTGAATAGGTTTTTACAAAGTACAGATAAGACCTTGTCCGGATGGTTGATCCAGGTCTTTACAGCAAACAGTACATCACCATCATCCAGAAGGCTAAAGTTTTCAAGATTTTTTTCCAGTCCCTCTTTTAAATACTCTTCATTTAGAAAGAGGTTTAATACCGCTGAAGGAGATTGCGCTCCAATGGATTTAGCCCGTTCAATAATTTTAACCAGCATTTTTTCTGCAACCAATACGGTTTTATGTAAATAAACCTGCCAATACATGAAGCGCCGTGACACGAGAAATTTTTCAATGGAATGGACTCCTTTCTCTTCAATCATTAATTCATTATCATGAACGGTGAGCATCTTTATTATACGATCATAACCAATGACTCCTTCGCTTACTCCGGTAAAAAAACTATCCCTTATCAGATAATCCATTCGGTCCACATCCAGTTGCCCGCTCATTAATTGATGAAGGAATTTTTTAGGGTGATTATTTGTGAAAATATCCAGGGCCATGGATAGTTTTCCATCAAATTCCTGATTTAGTTTTTTAATAATCATTAATGAGATCTCTTCATGACTGATGCCTTTGATCAAAATATTCTCCAGTGCGTGAGAATAAGGACCATGCCCGATATCATGTAAAAGAATGGCAATTTTAGCAGCCTGCTCTTCTTCTGAAGTAATTTCAATGCCTTTGCTTTTCAATTCATGTAAGGCATTGCACATTAAATGATAGGCGCCCAGAGAATGGATAAGCCGGGTGTGAACAGCTCCCGGATAAACCAAATGTGCCAAAGCCATTTGGTGAATTCGACGAAGTCGCTGATAGTATGGATGAGAAATGATTTGATGAATCAAAACATCATCTATTGTGATGAATCCATAAACAGGATCATTGATAATTTTTCTGAATTGCATTTCCGGAACTGTTAAATTGAATAGACTCTTTTGCAAAGATAATTTTTTGGGGAGGGAATAAATTATATTTGTAAGGGAAGTAATTTAGATATGCGAACAATCAAACACTTTTATTAAATGTTTGGAAATAAATCAGATAGATGAATACAGCTAGAATTTTATGGGTAGATGATGAGATGGAAAGTTTGAAATCTCAAATAATGTTTTTGGAGGCCAGAGGTTATGATGTGAAATCATTGAGTAATGGTCATGATGCGGTAGATTATGTGAAAGAAAATATTGTAGATGTGGTTCTTTTAGACGAAAGTATGCCTGGTATAACAGGACTGGAAACTCTTCAGAAAATTAAAGAGATCAAACCGCAAATTCCTATCGTGCTCATCACCAAGAATGAAACGGAAAACTTAATGGACGAAGCGATCGGTTCTCAGATAGCAGATTATTTAATCAAACCTGTAAATCCAAATCAGGTATGGCTTTCCTTAAAAAAGTTAATTGATAATAAGAGACTGGTTGCAGAAAAAACAACGTCTACCTATCAGCAACAATTCCGCGATCTTTTCATGGCATTGAATAACAATCCGGATTATAATGAATGGATGGAAATTTATAAAAAGCTGGTGTTTTGGGAACTGGAGATGAAAAAAAGTGATAGCCCTGAAATGCAGGAAATCTTGCAATCTCAAAAAAGTGAAGCAAATACGGAGTTTTTTAAATTCATTTCAAAAAATTATTCCTCCTGGGTGACAGATCCAACGGCTCCTGCACCTATTATGAGCCATACTTTAATGAAGTTTAAGGTGCTCCCTCATTTGGAAAAAGGCATTCCCACATTTTTTGTCTTAATCGATAATTTAAGGTTTGATCAGTGGAAGGCTATTCAGCCCATTTTTTCAGAAAACTTCAGAATACATGAAGAAGAAACATTTTATTCCATACTTCCGACAGCCACTCAGTACAGCCGGAATTCGATTTTTGCCGGCAAACTTCCGATGGATATTGAGAAGCAATTTCCTGTAGAATGGAAAAATGATGATGAAGACGGCGGAAAGAATTTATCCGAAGAACTTTTTTTTAAAGCACAATTAAAAACTCTTCGAAAAGAAGATCTTAAATATTCTTACACAAAGATCACTAATCACTTTTATGCTCAAAAGCTGGTTAATACGATTCATAATTTTATGGATAATGATATCAATATCATCGTCTATAATTTTGTAGATATGTTGAGCCACGCGCGTACAGAAATGGAAGTTTTAAAAGAACTTGCCAGTGATGAAGCAAGCTATCGAAGCCTTACTGCTTCCTGGTTTGAACATTGTCCGCTGAATCAGGCATTGAAAAAGATAGCCGGAAAAAAGATGAATCTCATCATTTCTACAGATCATGGAAGTGTGCGTGTTAACACTCCTCATAAAGTAATTGGTGATAAGCAAACCACCGCAAATCTCCGGTACAAGCATGGCCGGAATCTGAATTATGAACCGAAGGAAGTATTGGCATTTCGTGATCCACGTCAGGCCGGATTACCTGTTCCAAATGTGAATTCGTCATATATTTTCGCCAGAGAAGACGGGTATTTGTGCTACCCGAATAATTACAATCACTTTGCGAATTATTATAAAAACTCATTTCAGCATGGCGGTGTCAGTTTAGAAGAAATGATCATTCCGGTCATTCGAATGACCAGTAAAGTATAAGTAGATTTTGTTAAAATAGATGGGATGAAACTGTTTTCAACTTTTTCTATATTCTGACAATTTTCGCCATTTCAATGCGAAAGCTTTGCTTTTCAAGGTAAAAGTGTTCGCATCCTTAAAATTTGTTTCTCAAATTCGATTTGAATTTTCTCCGATCAATCCACTGATCAGTGGTCTACTGAAATATTCTTGTATTTTTGCAGCATGATTTTAATTGACGATATCTTAATAAGTGATGAAATTATAGATGAGGCATTTGTGTGTGACCTGACTAAATGCAAAGGGGCTTGTTGTGTTGACGGTGACGCAGGAGCACCTCTGGAAAAGGAGGAATTGAAATATTTGGAAGAAATGTATGCACAGGTGGAACCCTATCTAATACCCGAAGGAATCGAAGAGATCAAAAAAACCGGAAAATTTCTTTATGATCAGGAATTTGGATGGGTAACTCCCACGATTGCAAACGGAATGTGTGCTTATGGAAATGTTGACAAAAATGGAATTGTAAAATGTGGCATTGAAGAAGCATATAATGATGGAAAAATAACCTGGAAAAAGCCCATTAGTTGTCATCTTTTTCCAATAAGAATTAAAAAAAGCCGGAAAGGAGATTTAGTCAATTATGAACCAAGAGAAGATCTGTGCAGTGCTGCTTGTGAATTAGGTAAACAATTGAAAGTTCCGGTGTACAAATTTTTAAAAGAGCCAATTATTAGAAAATATGGTGAAGCATTTTATGAAGCTCTTGAAGCTACTGCCTTACATGTACAAGAAAATAAATAATCCAAAACTGAATCATTTACAAACTTCTCTTATGAATAAAATATCCTTTTTATTTGTTGCCTGCTTTATTCTAATCCTAAGCTCCTGCACACATAACAAAGCAAAAATTAATGACGATCTTAAAAAGCATTTCGATGCTGCCGGAGTTTCAGGAAGTTTTGCCATGTTAAATAATCAATCCGGAAATATCACGATCTACAACATGCAATTGGATACAACACGTGTATCTCCGGGATCATCTTTTGATATTGTGCAAACACTCATTGGTATTGAGACGGGTGTGATTATGGATGATAAAATGATCATCAATTGGGATGGCGTTGCAAGAAGTAATCCTGAATGGAATAAAGACATGGATTTAAAAGAAGCGTTCAACGTTTCAGCACAGCCCTATTTTCAGGAAATAGCACGGAAGATTGGAAAAGATACGATGCAAGTTTGGCTGGATACGATGCATTACGGAAATAAAATGATTGGAAAATCGGTAGATTCCTTTTGGTTTGATAACTCCCTGAAAATTACTCCGGATGAACAATTGGGATTGATGTTTCAATTGTATTTTGATAAACTCCCTTTTTCAAAATACGCCCAGAGCCTGGTAAAAGGATTAATGATGAAAGAGAATAATGAAAAGTTTCGGTACAGTTATGCAGCAGGATCGGGAATGGATGGTACGAATAAAACCGGTTGGGTAATCGGTTGGGTAGAAGAAAACAGACACGTATATTTGTTTTCCACCTTTATAACTTCTGATAATAATGAGCTGGATATGAAAAAGAAAGGCGAAGAGGTAACCCAGGCAGTTTTAGCAGATCTGGGCTTTTTCAAGGGAGAGAAGTAAATTTCTGTTCTTTTATAAGCGCTATTCCAGTTTCAATGAATAAAATGATGAAATTTTCTGTACTTATTTTATCCGTTTTTCTGATTGCTTCCTGCAATAGTTCTGCCCGCCTCGCATTAGATAAACGTAATCATGCATTTCCTTCCGGTAATGAATTTTACCATTCTGTATTGACAATCGCTCAAGAGGAAAGAGAGAATTTGGCGAAAGCAGAAATTCTACGTGGAAATGTTCCTGATTTCCTCCGGAAAATGATCCGGGTAAATACATCCATCACAACTCCTGAAGGTAAAAAAATAAATGCCTTTTATTATGTCACTCCCGATTATTTGTCTATTGGTTCCAATGAAGATTTTGCACGAATTCCGTTAACGCCTTTAATTGCTCAAGGAATTGCAGATAGCCTGCATTGTTTTTTGCCCACACGTAAAATGGTGAACGATATTTATAAAGCTTCGAAGATTACTCCGGAGCCGGTTCCTATGTACATTTATCGGGATAGTGCCATTTCGATGTACCAACACAATCTGATCATAGAAGGTCAGCGGAAAGGAAGGAAAGGGTTGATTTCAGGAATAAAAAAAGATGTCGTGATTGCCGGAAAAATCAGCCGGGATCCTAAACCAAAAAGAGTCGCAATCTATGGGTGGCATAAATTGGATGGAAAACCCATTCAGCCATTATATACAGGCCATGTTAATTGGTATGTAGATTATAGCCATGGAATTCGTTTGATTCACAGAACAATTTATGTGAATAATAAGCCAATGGATTATATGGATGTTTTAAAGGATCCTGTTTTAAAAGATTTATTATGTGATGAGGAGTTTTGTGATTTTTA
>JBDSBN010000061.1:0-7930 GCA_039921585.1 Ginsengibacter sp.
GAGTTATTAGTAGTGGAGTTCCATTTTTAAAATGGTTCCTCTTTGCATCGTTTCATCCGAAAAGATTTGGTTTAGGTTTGATTCCTTCCTTTCGAAAGTGTTGAAATAAGAGTTTTAAATACTCAGCATTTTTTCGTGAAGGGAATGGATTTTCAAACATTTATCCCAGAATTAATTTTATAAATAATTATATATTCAGAATATGAAGTCCAGGTTTTTATTTTTGCCACTTTTAATTTTCTTCTTTGTCGCATGTGGAAAGGACAATGTCTCTACCGGAAGTGGAAGTGGACGGGATACGACTACCCTACCTAAACCAAAAAAGGAAATCCAGTTAAGCCAATCAATTCTTCTGGATCCGGTTAAAATAAATAATAAGCAAAGTGATACCAAAATCATGGATTCTTTGATTCATTATTTAAAATATACTCCGAAAGATGCAGAGGTTCATGTAAGTGTCTTTTTGTTTAGTTACGATCCTTTGATAAAAGCAATAAAAGAAGCCCATTTGAGAGGAGTAAAGATAAACGTGGCTATTGATAACGGACGGGAAGAAAGTGTAAAGGAAAATAAAGAAACGATTTTGCAGTTGCTTGCAACCTTAAAATCGCCCTCACGCCTTGTAACAGTTATTTCGGACGCTTCTTCCACATCCATCAATCACAATAAATATGCTCTCTTTTCAGAAATTCATTTGCCAAATGGCATCGTGAAGAATGTCGTATTTTCCAGTTCGCATAATTTTATCCTGGCAGGCACCATAAAAATTCAGGATGCCCTGGTTCTGAGCAACAAAAATCTGTATGATGCATTTGTAGATAATTGGAATGATATTGTGCTACGTGCAAAATCCGGGATGAAAAATTTCACCTATAAGGAAATAGATATGGATAGCATGAAAGCTTACTTTTTTCCGAGGCGAAAAAATGGTGTCTGGGATGGTAAAGATACCCATCTTGAAATTTTTGATAAAATAAGTGATTATTCTACCGCAAATGTCCGGGTGGTTATGTCTGATTGGTCGAGAGTAGAAGTGGCAGTGAAATTAACGGAATTGCAAAAGAAAGGTGTAAAAGTAGAGGTGATTGCGAAGGATAAATCTGGCCAGGATGTACTCGATGAACTGGAAAAATTGAGAGCAGCCGGTGGATATGTAAAGGTGATCAAAATGAGTGAAAAAAATAATCATTCCAAAATAACGATGGTAAAGGGCACCTGGGAAGGTGTGAAACAAAACCTGTTATTTACCGGAAGCCATAATTATACATACAATGCGCTCAAAAACAACAATGAGGTAATGTTGATGATTAAAAATGGCAAGCTGTTTAATGATTATGATACGTATTTTGATGAGCTTAAAAGGATATTGTAAGATCATTTTTTTAGTTACTTTTCCCAACTTTTTTTCAAAAAATCCACCTGCTTTTTACCCAAAAAAATGGCTATTCAAAAAAAAATTGCAAACAAATTTTGTTCTTATGGAAAAATGGTTATTTTTGCAACCCGTTAATCAAATGGGTGTTGCTTAAAACAACATTAAAAAGTTGAAATAAACACTCCTCCTTAGCTCAGTTGGTTAGAGCATCTGACTGTTAATCAGAGGGTCCTCCGTTCAAGTCGGAGAGGAGGAGCAGCTACAGTAAAGGGTTTCATTAAGTTGGAACCCTTTTTTAATTTCATATTTTTATTCTTTTTTAATTCTATACTTTCCCGTTCACTCCATTTTTATTGAACAGCCTTATCATCCAACAGGTTTTCTAAAGCATCATAAATATGTGTGAGTTACAAATGATGTTTGCCGGGGTGGTTATTAACTGCCGGACTTGCTCCTTCCTATTTATTATCTCTAAATAATATTTTTCTCACCTCTACAAAGGCTTTAATACAGTTTGGATTAGCCCACTTTTTAATGATCTATCGCTGTATGTCTCACCCTTTCCGCCTTCCGTTCGGCTCTTGCGTAGGTTTTGCGGAAAGAGGGGATAAAAGAAAGAATAATTATTATTCCTGCCAGCCCTTGCAGAAAAACGGTTATCTGCGCACCTGCCACGTGGGCAACGGCACCTACAATGAGTGCGCCTATGGGTTGCATGCCCGCAAAAGCCATTAGAAAATAGCTGATTACCCGCCCGCGCATATCTTCATCTACATTTGTTTGGACAAAAGTATTGGTGGAGGAAATAAGCGTGAGCATACCTACTTCGGCAGCCATGATGAAAAATAATGCCAGAGGAAAATGAGTTGTAAAAGAGAATAAACACAAATTGGCAGATAATAATAAAATGGCGATGCTGATAATCTTTAATAATTTCCGGTTGCTTCGCAAAGTTGTCAGATAAATTGCCCCGATTAGTGCACCCAAACCGGAGATACTATTCAGCCAACTGAATTCACTGACGCCCCCATTAAAAATTTCACGGGCATAAACCGGGAAAAGGGTAGAATAAGGAGTGACCAATAAACTGATCAGACCCATCATGATGATTACTGATCTTAGTGAGGGCGTTCTCCGCAGATAATGATATCCCTGGAGCAAATTCGCCCAAATCCGCTGATCATGTTTGATGCGTGGTGGTATATGCAGCTTCATGGCATAAAACGTATAAATAACCGCTCCAAAACTGATGAAATTTATCAGGAAACAAATCCCTTCTCCCCAAATAGCCAGGATAAACCCTGCTACCACAGGCCCGATAAGTCTTGCCAATGTGACCATGGAAGAATTTAAAGCAATCCCGTTTTGAAGATCTTCTTTGGAGGGCACAAGCACGATCATCAATGCCTGACGAGACGGTGCATCAAACGCATTAATAATACCCAGGCAAATACTTAATGCGATAATGACCGGTATATTATAGTAGCCTGTAAGAACCAATAGGGCAAGAAGTCCTGCCTGAATCATAGAGGCAATTTGAGTAGCAAGTAAGGTTTTATAACGACTGTGCCTATCCGTATATGCTCCGGCATAAGGCGCCAGAATAAGCATAGGAATTTGTCCGGCAAAGGCAACTAAACCCAGCATGAAAGCCGAACCTGTCATTTCATAAACCAGCCAACTCACAGCCATACGTTGCATCCATGTACCAATCAGGGAAATGGATTGCCCCGACATATACAGCCGAAAGTTTCTATAATTCAATGCACGAAGGGATGGAGGAAATGTCATTACAATAAATTGAAATTGATACTGTATCCTTACTCTGCAAAATAATGCCGGACGCTCAAAATGTATGCAAAGTTTATGTAAGAACCTTTAGATAAATAAGGAGCAGTGGAGTCATGCATTACGTCGGTGGCAATTCCAATCTTTGCCTGTCTAAGAAATTTTCAAAGACAATTAAACAAATGAAATCTTTTAAGAAGAATTCTATTACACGCCTAAATTTAAACTAGTCAATGAGAAACTCATACCACGCTTAATATATTAATTTATGAACCAAAATATTTATGCAACTTTAAGGAAACAATGAGACAGTTACCAAAATGAAATTACCCTCTATCAACTCTTTGCTGCATTCTGCCTGGCAAACATTTAAAAGATATCCATTAGCAATCCTTTTTGCTATGGCTGGTTCCATACTTCTTATTGAGATCGTGAGTTTACCCTACGATAAAAAAGAAAGCATAGAGTACCTATGGAAGATTGTTATGACCTGCTATTTAGGAATGCTGCTTTTTATAGCTATCAGTACCTTCAGTGGCAGGCGGAAATTCACCCTTAAAAAAGAAATATTAATCAATATTATTGGAGTCATTTTAATAGCAGCTTACTTTTACTCCTTACCCGATACTATTACGAAGATTGCCGCTTTGCGATTGATTCTTTTTGCTCTTGCGTTGCATTTATTAATCTCCTTTATTCCCTACCTGGTCCGGAATGAGATCAATGGTTTTTGGCAATATAATAAAATTTTATTCTTACGTTTTCTTACATCCTCACTTTATACAATCGTTCTTTATCTTGGATTGATTCTGGCAGTTTTTGCTGTTGAAAATCTTTTTAAAGTAACTATCGACAGTAACCTCTATGGTTATATATGGATCGTATTGGCCGGTATTTTTAATACCTGGTTTTTCCTGGCAGGTATTCCTAAAAACTTTTCAGCGCTTGAATTGAATCAGGATTATCCAAAAGGGTTAAAGATATTCACGCAGTATGTGTTATTACCCTTGACGATTTTATATCTGTTCATTCTATATGCCTACGGCCTAAAAATTATTTTAGATGGGCAGTGGCCGGAAGGGTGGGTTTCTTATTTGGTTATTGGTTTTTCCATCGGAGGAATTTTGTCCTTATTACTTATCTACCCGATTAGAAATAAAGAAGAAAATAAATGGGTATTGTTCTTTTCAAGAATATTTTACATCGCACTTTTTCCTTTAATCATAATGCTCTATTTCGCCATCAAGCGGCGAATAAATGAATATGGCATTACAGAGCTAAGGTACTTTGTGATGATGCTGGCTGTCTGGCTTTTATTGATTGTGCTCTATTTTCTTTTTAGCAAGCAAAAAAATATAAAGCTGATTCCAATTTCTTTATGTGCTTTTGCCCTCCTCGCTACTTACGGACCTTTTAGTGCTTTTACCCGATCGGTATCAAGTCAGCAGGACCGGTTAATAAAAGTGCTCTCCGGAAATCAGCTTTTGAAAAATGGGAAGGTTATTCCGTTAAGTGATACGATTTCTTTTAATGACAGGAAACAGATCAGTTCTATCACGGAATATATTATTGAGAGCCATGGAATTCAAGAATTGCAACCCATTTTTTCTCAAAATCTGGATTCCTTAATTACTTCTAATAAAATTGGAAAAAAGACGCATGATTACGAACAAACGAATGCAGTTCTATCTCTCATGCATTTAAAGTATGTAGGGAGCTATGAAACTGAAAGCACTGCTATTGCGGAGTTATATAGAGATGTTGAGGCTGAAAAAGAAAGTTTAAGAGATATCAGGTCATACGATTATTCGATTCGTTTGGAAAATGACTATGGGAACATATTTGCTAAAGATTCTTGTAAAAGCTTCGTGATCGCCGATCATAAAATATGGATCTGTAATCAACAAACTTTAGGGCAAATATCCATCTATCGGGAAGGAAGGAAAGATTCTTCATTGAATTTAAATATCAGTCAACTGCTTAAATCTTTAAATATTTCCGGGATAAATTCCAACTTATATGATGCAGAAACTCTTTCAATTAAATCCGAAAATTCTGTGTTAGGAGTAAAGATCTATTTTAAGAATCTAACTTATACAGAACTTAATAATTCTGTTGATTTTGCAAAATTTAAGAGTATTTATTTTAATGCAGATCTGCTTATCAAACTGAAGTAGGATAGCTATCTTACAGGTCCTTTTTATAAATAATAGACAGGACTATCTAATTCATTTCTGCATTATTATCTTTATGCTATAACGATTCAAAAAACTTATTCATTATGAGTATCCTTTTAAACAGAACAACTTTCGGCAACCCTGAAAACGCAGGCAATGTACTTTCACGCGATGAAGCAAATGCCCTATTACAGGAATGGGTTCCAAATGAACGTTTGCAGTTGCATATGCGACAGGTAGCCAACCTGATGAAACATTGGGCTTTAGAAAAAGAAGGTCTGGATGAAGAAGGACAATGGCGGTGGGAAATGGCAGGTTTACTTCATGATGCCGATTGGGATAAATGGCCTGATGAGCATTGCAAAAAAATCATTGAGGAACTGGAAGCAAGAAATGTTGATCCGGAAATTATCCGTGCGATTGCCTCACACGGTCACAATCATTTTGGAGTAGAACCTGAAACCAAAATGGATAAAATGCTCTACGCTTTTGATGAATTATCCGGCTTTGTTCATGCATATTCATTGATGCGTCCTGAGGGCTATAAAGGAATGAATATTAAAGGGATCAAAAAACGCTTAAAGGATAAAGCTTTTGCTGCAGGTGTTTCAAGAGAAGAAGTAAAGGATGCCTGTGAAAGAGCTGGGATGGAATTAGAAGAAGTGTTGGAATTTATTATTCAGCATCAAACTGCAGAGGTGTAAACCTTCCTTATTTTTTGAAAAAAGATAATTAAAAGATTTTTCAAACGCTTTCAATAAAAATTCTTTTCAACATACCGCTCCTCTGGAGCTAGCTTTTTATGGCTTCAATATTTTGCTTCTGCTGCTACTAACATGTCGCTCCTCCGGAGCTTAAAATTATAAATTTTCAGGATTGAAAACGAAGGTAAAAAGGAGGTGATTAACATGGTGCAATTAATTGCCAGTTAATAGCAAGTGTTTTTCAATTTGCTCCGGAGGAGCGCCATGTCAGTAGAAGATAAATAGATTACGAATTATTTACAGTGAGCTCCATCGGAGCGACACGTTAATTGTTGTTCGCAACAATTGAATATCTTTTAGAATACCATCATCAAACAAATCAATTCGAAAGGAATTTATCTTCATCATTCATTTCATATTTTCCTGTGAGTTTGGTGAACAAGACAAACTTAGCCGGCTACCTATTTTGCATAATATTAGCACCCAAAAATATATTTCCTGCTAACTGTAACATTTATAAGAAAAGCGGCTATACTATAAGTACAAAGTAAAAAAATTGCAATGCACTTTTTTTACTTTAAAAACCAACTTGGCAATTCACGACAGAGTTGCATTTCTTTTAAAATATAAAAGGTATGTTTAACCATTACTTTTTAATAATCAATCAGATATGAAAATTTTATTCCAGGTCGGCTTGTATTTCAGTTCCTTTATTTACGGAAATCCTCCAACCTCCTTAATGGCGAATTCCTATAGTTTTAATTCTGAAATGCCCAAAGAGAAAAATTGTCAGATATCCGGAACGATTCACAGTGAGGGAACAAAATCAATTATATTAATAAAGCCTGGCCAGGATTGGCGGTTTGATCCGGTGATTGAAATCCCAGTCGTAGATGGAAAATTTTATTATAAAACCAAACTGGATTACCCGCAAGCTGTGCAATTATTTTTGGGCGAAGTAAAAGAGAAGGGAGGAGGAAGGTACATGAACTTGTTTTTAGAAAATGAAAAAATGGAACTGGAGATTTTCTCTGAAAATGAATTTGAAAAAAATAAGGTCAAAGGAGGCAAGCTCAATGCGGAATATGCCCGGTTTAAAAGCGAAGCTGAAAAGATCTTTGGTACCAGGAAAAACCTACTTTCAGACAGTCTTACAATTTTACAAAAAAACAAACAATATCATAGTGAGGAGATGAATGAGGTGCTGGATAAAATAAATAAGTCCGAATCGCAGGATGAGAAGATTATTTATTATAAAAAAATGGATAACATGCGAAATGCAAAGCGGGATAAAATGCCCGAAGCTAAAAGATTGAGTGATAAAATGGAGGCAGTTTTCATAGAGGAGAAGGCTTTTCAGCAAAATTATATTAATGACCATCCTACCCTTGTTAGTTATTCCTTTTTTATACAAAATCTGATCTTTCAAAAAAAGCATGTTGATCCTATTAATGCCCGGATCACATACAAAAAACTGGCTGGTAACAATCGAAATCATCCCTATAACACTTTGGCTTTAGACCTGCTGGATGCGATTGATAATATCAAAGTAGGCGGACAATTTACAGATTTCGAAGCGCCCGATCTCAATGGGCAGTTAGTAAAACTTTCTAATAAAATTAAAGGAAAGATTGACTTATTAGATCTTTGGGCTTCCTGGTGCGGACCTTGCATCGCCAGAACCAAAACCATGCTTCCTCTATACGATGAATACAAAGACAAAGGTTTAACTATTGTAGGTGTTGCGGGTGAATTTAAGAATACAAAGAATCTTCTAACCTTTTTGGAAAGAGAGAAATGGCCCTGGTTGCAATTGCTTGAGTTGGATAGGCAAAATAATATCTGGCAGAAATATGGGGTGGATAATGCAGGAGGCGCAATGTTCC
>JBDSBN010000062.1:0-5672 GCA_039921585.1 Ginsengibacter sp.
CTGGAGCGTTAAACTCCAATTCATAGGCATTCTCGTTTTCGGAAATGTTCACTGCCGGAGAATGGCTCTTTTGAACGGCAGGTAAATCAGACAATAAATTGTCAAAGAAAGAATCAAATGTTTTCAATACTGGTTGGTTAAATCTAGTGTACATCATTTTTATAAATTTTTTAGTTTAATAATTTTGTTGTTGCCTTTATATGTACAAAATGAATACCACCCGGAAAAAAATCGAAATTATCGGACATTATGTCTGTTTTGAGACATCTTGGCTGACAATGTTGCCGTTTATCAAAATCTTAAACTGTAGATTTTTCAGAAGAAGAGTTGTAAATTTGCTGCTTAAATTATATAGATATGTATCCAGAACAAATTGTTATTCCGATGAAGGAAGAATTAACCCAAAAAGGGTTTGATGATTTAGCTACGGCAGAACAGGTGGAGCAGGCACTTTCCAAAGAAGGAACTACATTATTAGTTATCAACTCGGTTTGCGGATGTTCCGCCGGAACAGCACGCCCGGGAGCATTGATGGCTGTTGAAAATAGTACAAAGAAACCAGCTCATTTAACGACCTCTTTTGCAGGATTTGACATAGATGCAGTAACTAAAGTGCGAGAGCATTTATTACCTTATCCTCCGTCTTCTCCATCAATTGCATTATTTAAAGATGGTAAACTCGTTCATTTCCTGGAAAGGCACAACATTGAAGGTCATTCTGCAAGCATGATCTCCAGTAACCTGGAAGCCGCTTTTGAAGAGTATTGCTAAATTCTAATCGGATTTTAATAAAAACCTCCTACTTTTACGGAGGTTTTTATGTTTTTAAATCATTATATCACAGAAATAAACTCTTTTGCCTCATAACCGGCTGCTATGTATCCAAATTTATATTTTGCTCTGAAAGATTGGTTTGGTTGGGAAATCAACGCCTTGAAAATATTTTACACCTTCGGGATTTTTGTGGCGATCGCATTTATTTTCTCCGCCTGGATCCTTACCCTGGAGCTTAAAAGAAAGGAAAAACAAGGATTGTTAACTCCCCGCCTAGAAACCATTACAACCGGGGAACCAGCAACCTTTATGGAATTGCTGATAAATGGAATTATCGGGTTTCTTTTTGGTTATAAACTTATCGGGGCTTTTATCGCTAGCCGGCAGGAGGGAGTTGATCTACAGGAATATATCTTTTCATCCGAAGGAAGTTGGATGGGTGGTTTGATCGTCGGAGCGGTCATGGCTTTCCTGAAATTAAGGGAACGCAATAAGCAAAAATTAGCCAAACCTGAAAAAAGGTCTATCCGTATCTGGCCGCATGACAGGGTAGGGGATATCGTAATTTATGCTCTTGTATTTGGTATTATCGGTGCCAAATTATTTGATAATCTGGAAAACTGGGATCGGTTTATTCAAAACCCGATCGGTAATTTATTATCTCCCAGCGGATTAACGTTTTATGGTGGATTGATATGCGCTGCAATCGCTATTCTGATTTATGCAAAAAGGAAAGGCGTGAAATTATTGCCTTTAATTGATGCCGCCGCGCCCGCGCTGATGATCGCTTATGCAATCGGTAGAATGGGGTGTCAGGTTTCAGGTGATGGGGATTGGGGAATTTATAATAGTGCCTACATTAGCGAAATTCCCGGAAAAGCAGTACTCGCAACTCCTGAACAATTTCAGGCAAAATTAAACGAACACAGTACTTATTTTCTCCGCGGAGCTGTAGTAGATTCTGCCGGACAAAGCACTATGGTTACAGACCGGATTTCAGATAGACTTGATCAGGTGCCGCATAAAAGTTTTAAAGCTCCTTCATTCATCCCTGTATGGATGGTCGCTTATACCTATCCGCATAATGTGAACGAAGACGGAATATTGATTCCCGGATGTGAAGGAAGGTATTGCAGAGCATTACCACAACCGGTATTCCCCACACCGCTATATGAAATTATTGGCTGCACCATCTTATTTGGAATCTTATGGGGATTACGTAAAAAAATTAAAGCTCCCGGGGTGATGTTTAGTATCTACCTCATATTTAATGGCGTGGAAAGATTTCTGGTAGAAACCATCCGCGTGAATACCACCTATTCCATATTTGGATTACATCCAACTCAGGCAGAGCTGATTTCATTCATTTTCGTTCTGTTAGGCATTGGAGGAATCATTTATTTTTCAAAAAGACATAAAAGAGCTTAAGTATTATTTCAGGAGGATCTTTCGGCATCAGCGACATGGTGCCGGAAGATCCTTTAACTTTTGTCAGGTAATCACTCGACCTGGGATTTTATTCCTATTCAACGATTTTTAGTCAGGCATTCCCAAAATTTTTAAAAGGAATTATTTTAACATGGGAGCTGAACCGAATTCGGTGGGCATACATCTACCATTCCTATATCTTTTTAAATCTACTAACTGAGTCTCATAGAATCGATTTTATCGATTTTTTTTCATTTTTATTGGGTGTTATACAATATTCAGGAATTCTGATCGTTTAAAACGCATATGTATTGGTAATGATTCAGGTGGTACCAAAGAATTTATATTCTAACCTGAATCGTACTCAATTCATGTTAAAATCCACCTTATGAAACGTTTCTGCACACCTTTAATGACAGGCTTCTTGTGCCTTATTTCCAGTCTCGTTCATTCTCAAACTCCTCAGCACTCCCAAATAGCAGGAGAAGGCTTCGGCCAAATGCGCACGAATTTATATATCGTCTCTCCGGATAAATCCACCACATTGATGGATGGAACGCTTACGCAATACGATTCTACCTTCAGTAATGAAATTGATGTGAAAGATGCCCGCAAAATGAGTAATTTTTCTGAAAACTGGGGTATGCAGCGAAATTCTACAGTATATGTCATTGAAAGAAGACATACTATCACAGATAAAGATTCTATCTTCTTTAAAATGTGGAATATGAGAGTGATTACCTATCAGATTGAATTCATAGCTCTCAACTTAAATTTTAATGGCAGGAACGCCGTATTGTTTGATAAATATCTTCAAAAAGAAACCCCTGTGTTATTGAATGATACGACAAGAATTCCGTTTTCTGTGACCGCTGATGCTCAGTCCAAAATGGCTGACCGCTTTACCCTTATCTATTCTTTCCCTGAAGTAATCAAAACTCCTCCATTGGACATTGTCCAAACCAAAATAGAGGCACAGCATAAGTCTGCATCCTTAAATTGGATTACCGAAGGATATTCTGAAAAAGCCATATTTAATATTGAGAAATCTACCGATGGAATTGATTTCCGTCAGGCAGGACAGGTGGTAGCAGATTCCGGCCGCCATCAATACGAATGGAGAGATGAACAGGCCAAACAGGGGAAAACCAATTTCTACCGAATAAAGATCAGTTCATTAAAAGACAGCGTTCAGTATGGTGAGGTCGTGTCCTCCTATATTGATCATGTAACAGAAGGGGGCTCCGTTTTTCCGAATCCCGTAAAAGGAAATCACATCAAACTGAACATGGTAGATGAGCCGGAAGGAAGGTATACCATTAATTTGAATAGTTTGTTTGGATTAAAACTTCTTTCTAAAAGTTTTGAATATAGAGGCGGAAAGCAAGTGGAACAATTACAAATAAACCGCTCTATGATAAAAGGGATTTACCATCTGCATATAGCCGGACCAAACGGTTATAAGAAAGTAATTCCGGTCGTTTTTTAAACTGTATTATTGAGAATACATACATAAATAATTTAATCAGAAGATCCATTGTGAGTTCGTTTCTTACAATGGATCTTCTTTATTCAGACGACAATTATTTCATCTCCTTCGTTTGTTCTGGGCAGAATGAAAAAACGAGAATATTTAATTTCCTTCTCTTATTATTTTATTTATCTTAGCAGTATATATAATGTACATTATGAGGCCATTTTTCAAGAGATTATTCCTTGTTTTTTTTACACTTAATATGGCACAATGGAGTGTGGCACAGAATAATGATGTGTTTGGAAGAAATCCGCCTGCTGATCCTGCGCAAACTAGTTCAACAACTTCTATGGGAGTTATGGAAAGTCAGAGTTCTCTAACTGGTGATCCTGGATGCGATCCTCTTGATCCTAAATGCCCAATCGATGGCGGACTTTCTGCCTTACTTGTGTTAGGTGCAGGATATGGAATTAGAAAGGTAAGAAAAGCAAGGAAAGCAGCAGAGAATATCGTGTAAATTATAAATTCATTTGTTCTAATGATTTGACGATCTAAAACCCTTAATTTAACCCCCTACTAACTTGGTCCTTTCTCAAAAAATAAATTCCCTCACGTTTATTGCATTGTTTTCTTTGCTATTGACATTCCTGGGTACTTCGTGTACGACAGTTAAAAAAACAACTTATTTTCAGGATTTACCCAATGATACCACGCTAACCGATCTGGTGACAAAGAATTTTGAAACCAAAATTCAAAGGGGAGATCTCTTAAGTATTGCGGTCGCCAGTCTGAGCCCGGAAAATACCCAAATATATAATGCTCCTCAAAGTTCCATTGGCGATAAACCAGGTTTCCTGGTGGATGAAGCCGGAAATATTCCGTTTGTAAAACTCGGAAATATCCAGGTGGCCGGAATGACAAAAACAGAGTTGAAAGCCAGGCTTGAAAAGGATCTTGTCAACTATGTCGGACAAAATGTAGTGAGCATTGCTATTCTAAACCGGCATATTACCTTGATGGGTGCTATTTCACCGCAGGTGTTACCCCTCACCTCGGAAAATATGACAATATTAGATGCCCTAGCTTCTTCCGGAGATATTGGTTTTAATGGAAAAGTGGATAATGTATTGGTTATCCGTGAAAAAGAAAACGGCAAAGAATTTAAAAGATTAAACCTAACAGATAAATCTATCTTTTATTCTCCTTATTTTTACATGCAACCAAACGATATTGTTTATGTAGAACCGGTCAAGGAAAAAGTTAGCACTACTCCACAAATCATTTCGTGGATTACAACCGGAATTACATTCACCATTTTTATTATCGATCGAATATCCAGAACACGATAAACCATTTGCCGGATGGATGAAGAACAATTTTTTAAGGAAAAACAAGATAGCAATATTTTTAAACAGGTGATTCATAAATACATGCCTTTCTGGCCTTTATTTATAATTACTGTCTCCATTTCAATGGCGGTTTCCTATATTGATCTTCGTTCTCAGATACCCATATACGTTGCTACAGCAAAAACGTTATTAAAAGATCCCAATAAAGGCGGCGGTGATTCGAAAGTATTGGACGCCCTGAATATTTTCAGCGAAAAGAAAATTGTGGATAATGAAATTGTGGTCTTACGATCCAATGATATCATGAGTAAGGTGGTGCAACAACTGGATATTTATGCACGCGTATTTAATAAAGGGAAAGTCCGGACAGAAGAATTATACGCAGAAAATTCTCCCGTCGTATTTAAAGCCGTGGACCGGGAAAATTTCAATCTATGGGGCACCTACTTCTTTTCTATTGATTGGAAAAAACGCCGGATTACGATTGATAATAAAACCGTTCCTTTTCATGATACGATTGAGATAAACGGAGTACCGGTTATTTTGGCAATCAATGAAAAATACAATCCGAATGTCGAGGGTAAAAATTTCTTTGTCCAGTTTGCTTCTCCCTCCGGTGCTGCAGCAGGATTGGTGGGAGGATTGAA
>JBDSBN010000063.1:0-5621 GCA_039921585.1 Ginsengibacter sp.
CATCTCATCAAATTGGGTATCCATAAACAAAAGGCATATGAATGGAGCAACAGCCGAAAAGGTTACTGCCGGATAGCGCATAGTCCGATACTTTGCCGTGCATTAAGCAACGATTATTTTCAAAGACTAAGTTATGTGGGGTTCTATACCTATTACTATCGGAAAACGGAACACCAGAGGAAACTCTTCTAACAAACCGCCGTGTACCGAACGGTACTCACGGTGGTGTGAGAGGACAGGTAGCCAATTAATGGCTACCTTCCTACTCGATTTTACGAAGAATTTTGAAAATAAATCGTCAGGATTAAATAGACATAAGATATTTTAGAGTTTATTCTGGTAAATAGGTCATGACACTTAATTCCAGGTACTCCAGTTTAGACAGGTAATACTCTTCAAAGAAACCTGCACTTTCAAATATTTCTTTATGTAGTGGATTAATATATACTATATAGATTTTTCGTGGATAATATTTCAACGATTTCATGATGTTTCTGACTACCTCGATAAGAACTTTTTCATTAAAAGGGTTGAAGAAAAAGAAAATAGTATCCTCTCTTTCTACTTCATAATCGATCGCATTTTGTGTTAAAAGGGAAAACTTTGTTTCAGGATAATTCTCTTTTATGAGGTCGATATTAGTTTGTGCAATTTGATTTAGGGCTGATGCAAATTCAATCCCTTTTATTTGTTTATAACCATAGAATGCTGCCACCACCATGATTCTTCCTTTGCCGGAACCAAAATCAACAATGGTTCCGCCAGCTTTTTCCTCTTTCAAAAAATCAAAAGCCTTTTCAAGGATATAATAATTAGCTCCCTGATAAATGGAAGCATGTTTCTTATTATCACCTACAACGGATAATTTTTTTAGTTTGTCTATTCCTGTAGTATTGATCTGGTATTTTTTTTCTCCGGCTATTTCATGGCTGATTGTAAATTTAGCTAATCGGAAATTCCAGTTTTTCCATATTAAAAATAAGTATTTTAAATACAATAGTTTTTTCATAAATCAAGTTCTCGAAAAAATAGGTGTTTAGGAAAATTATGTTGGAAGTATAATCAATTATTAGGGCAATTCAGACGGTTTTATATCCAAGACTTTCATCTGAATAGATACATTATTTTCCCAAATATTTTCATCAAGGGTATAAACAATATCCACAGGTTTGCTGTTTTCTAAAAGTGAAAATTTTTCTGCCAGATTGAAACCAATTCCTGTAATCGATTTCCCATCTTTCTTTACGACCAGGCGAAGGTGTTTTTCTTTTACAATCTTCGACCAGCCGGTATCAATAAGATTTCGGGTAACAAATACAGGACGCATATTTTCTGGCCCGAAGGGTTCCATTTGATGAATAATATTGAAAAACCCCGTATTGATATTGTTCAATTCTAACACTGAATCTATTTCCAAAAGTGGAATTAGTAAATTA
The DNA here is from genome assembly GCA_039921585.1 of Ginsengibacter sp. GTDB lineage: Bacteria > Bacteroidota > Bacteroidia > Chitinophagales > Chitinophagaceae > Ginsengibacter. Next base: position 1,437 of record JBDSBN010000063.1, read on the forward strand.
GGGTCAATTGTCTCTGACACAACCTCTTCAAATTTGTTGCTAAAGGCAGACACGTTTTCTGGTAACAGGGTCATACCGGCTGCGGCAAAGTGACCTCCATAGCCGATCAAATGTTCACGGCATGCGTGAATCGCCTCATATAAATTAAATCCTTTCACACTTCTTGCACTGCCGCCCACAACATGTTCACCCAGTGTAAGCACGACCGTTGGTCGATGATATTTTTCAATGAGTCGTGACGCAACAATGCCAACAACTCCTTTATGCCAGTGTGGTTGATATAATACTGTCGTTTTCCTGTTCAGTAATACAGGATCCTGCAAGATTATGGACAAAGCTTCTTCAGTGATAGAAGTATCTTTGTCTTTTCTATCCGTGTTATCCGTATGAAGCAATTCTGCTAATTCTTTCGCCTTTTCATAATCATCTTCTATAAATAATTGAACGGCTTTAGCTGCATCATCCATTCTGCCTGCTGCATTTACTTTCGGTGCAATGACAAATACGACATTGTTGATTGTGAAAGCTGATTTTTGATTGCTAAGTTCAATCAAGGCTTTAATACCTGTTGTAGGATCGGAATTTAGTTTTTTAAGCCCGTGGTATGCCAAAATTCGATTTTCACCCGTAATGGGTACAATATCAGCTCCTATAGCTGTTACTACAAGATCCAGGTAACATAAAACTTCGTCATCCCCTAAATTTAATTTTTTAGCGATTGCTGATATAAGTTTAAAACCTACCCCACAACCACAAAGTTCTTTGTATGGGTAGGAACAATCTTTTTGTTTGGCATTTAAAATGGCAATGGCCGGAGGTAATTCGTCATCCGGAAGATGATGATCACAAATAATAAAATCCAGCCCTAATGTGCGGGCATAGGCTATTAGATCTATTGATTTAATTCCACAATCCAATGATATCACCAGACTAAATCCATTTTCTTTTGCAAAGTCGATACCTTGTTTACTAATTCCATAACCTTCCCGATGCCGGTGAGGGATATAGAAATCTATATTTTCAGCGTTATAAACTTTTTTAAAAAAACGGTAGACAACAGCAACCGCAGTTGTACCATCCACATCGTAATCCCCGAAAATGAGAATTTTTTCCTTGTTATTAAATGCCGCAAGTATCCGATCCACAGCTATTTTCATATCCTTCATCAAAAAAGGGTCGTGCAATTGCTTTAGGTCTGGTCGGAAATAATTTTTCGCTTTTTCAAAAGTGTCCATTCCTCTATTAACCAAAATAGAACATAAAACCGGACTAATTTTTAAGGCCTGTTGTAATTCAGATACCCTTTCAGAGTTTGCAGTATGAATGTTCCATCTTTTTTCCATATTGTAAAAGTCAGTTTACTGCTCAAGGCAATAAAATAGTTGAAATTTAAAATGAAGTTATCAGTTAGGTGTATTTTCAAATATACCTCTTATTTATAGTATATCGCCTTACGGCTAATACCATTTATTTTACAGTGTCATCAGGTAAAATCCTTGTCCAACGGGAAATTTAATAAAATTTATTTTTGGAAATCCAGACTTAGATTTTGAGGACAAGTGATATAAATAAAGGAGAATCCGAAGGAGCTAAATACTATTAATATTTTCTGTCAGTCGTATATTTTACTAATTCTTCCAAAGCCTTTCTGGCATCATTATCCGGAAAAGTATATAATAATTCCAGTGCCTGATTACGGTAGTCTTCCATGACGCCCGTCGCATATTTAATCCCTCCTGTTTCTACGACTTTATCTAAGACGTATTTTATTTTTTCGGGATCCTTGTTTTCGTTTTTTATAATATAGATAATTTTCCTTTTTTCTGCAGGATTAATATTATTCAGAGTATAGATTAGGGGAAGAGTTAATTTTTTCTCTTTAAGATCATTTCCGGTAGGTTTTCCAATGTCATTTGTGCCATAATCAAACAGGTCGTCTTTAATTTGAAAAGCGATTCCTGTCTTTTCTCCAAAATCTTTCATTCTCTCTGTAATGGAATGATCATTCGTCGTACTCCAGGCACCTACACCGCAAGCTGAGGACAATAAGGAGGCAGTTTTTCCTTTGATTATTTCAAAGTAAACATCTTCTTTCAGATTTAATTTTCGGGCCTTATCCATTTGTAATAATTCACCCTCACTCATTTTACTAACGGCATCAGATAATATATGAAGTTGCTGAAATTCTTCATTTGATGTTGAAAGCAGAAGGCCTTTAGCCAGGAGGTAATCACCGACAAGCACAGCAATCTTGTTTTTCCACATTGCGTTAATAGAAAGAAATCCTCTTCTTTCTAAAGACTCATCTACCACATCATCGTGTACTAACGTGGCCGTATGTAATAATTCCACCAAAGCCGCAGCTCGATAGGTAGATTCATTCACCTCGCCGTGTAATTTTGCACTCAGGAATACAAACATTGGTCTAAGCTGCTTTCCCTTTCTCTTGATAATATATTTCATTATACGATCTAAGAGTGGAGTTTGACTTTTAACAGAATCTGCAAATTTCTTTTCGAAAATTTTTAATTCCGGAGCTATAAGATTTTTTGAAAATTGCATGTGATAAAAAAGTGGCAATATAATACAGAAAGAATAAAAGAGAGATACTAAATTGAAATTAAGAGCAATTTATTTAATAACAGATCGTTTATAAGAATCGATATCTAAATATATATTTGTATGTTAAAGTATTCTTCCTTAATTTGTCCCATTATTTAACCCAAAGCTAAATATATAAAGGGGTCATTATAAATAAAATATTCCCAAATTGTTTGAATATTTGATTCCGTTTGATATTTTTGCAAAAATTTATTTGTTTATTAGAAATCATTAATTAAAAAACTATGGCAATCAAAAAGTTAAAATTATTATTAATGGGGGTATTCTCCATTCTATCCTTAGGTGCATTTGCACAGGATACTGGAGTTTATGATATTTATGATTCTACAGTGATTCCTGCTAAAAGACAGGCGCAGCACAATGAGTTTATGAACAATTCATATAATTTCCCTGCGAAACCCCGCAATGAAATGGAGTTTGGTATTTCAGGTGGCTTGTTTACAATTAATGGAGATGTATCATCTCAGCTTCCTACCGCTGGTTTCGGAGCTCATTTTCGGAAGGCGTTGGGTTATGTTTTTTCTTTGAGATTACAATATAATTATGGTACTGCGAAAGGACTTAACTGGAAAGCTTCTGATGGATGGCATAATAATCCTGCATGGAATAGTAATGGATATGTGCAAGGGAATCCGGTTTATTATAATTATAAGTCTACTGTACAAGACCTTTCATTACAAGGTATTTTTACTTTGAATAACATTCGTTTTCATAAGCAAAAAACAGGAATGGTGATTTATGGTGGTCTTGGAGCAGGAGCGACTATTTATGATACAAGAGTTAATGCTTTAAATGGCAACACTCCGTATAATTTTAATTCTATTTCTTCTTCAGGTTACACTAACCGTAAGGATATCCGCAAGCAGTTGAAAGATATGATGGATGATACATACGAAACGCCTGCACAAAACAACGGTGAAAATCGTGCAAAACTTTTTGGTCAGACATTAAGACCTTCCGGTCATATTATCGCCGGTATTGCATTTAAATTGGGCAAGAGAGTTAATTTAGCTCTTGAAAACAAATTCTCTGTTACTAAAGATGATTTATTAGATGGACAACAATTTCAGGATGGTGTTCAAGGTGTATTAACAGGTGATTTTGATACATATAATTACACTTCAATTGGGTTAAACTTCAATTTGGGTAAAAAAGCGATTGAGCCATTATGGTGGATTAATCCTTTGGATTATGCATACAGCGAAATCAACAACCCAAAGCATATGAAAATGCCTAAGCCAGTATACGATGATGAAGATGGTGATGGTGTTGTAGATCAACTTGACAGATGTCCTGGTACTCCTGCCGGCGTAAAAGTAGACACTCACGGTTGTCCACTTGATACAGATGGTGACGGTGTTCCTGATTATCTGGATAAAGAATTGATTACTCCAACTGCTTGTCAGCCAGTAGATGCAGACGGTGTAGGTAAATGTCCTGAGCCAGATTGCTGCAAAGACATGGTAAAAGCTGGAGCTTGCAACATTGGTGATCTTCCTAGCATTACTTTTATTGGAACCTCTAACAACCTAAGCAACGATGCGAAAGCGATGTTAGCTACAG
>JBDSBN010000064.1:0-10531 GCA_039921585.1 Ginsengibacter sp.
CGGTTCGATCCCGCCCCACACCACAAGAACCCTGGTAATATTTACCGGGGTTTTTTGTGCCCTTTCCCCTGTGTAAATTCCTATCCTGGTGCATATTACAACTGATAAGGTTTCAATGTAACATCATTTAAAATTTTATAAATATTGCCAATAAGTATAATGTTAATTATCTTAAGGCTCTATTACGATTAGCTTTAAAAAATGTTTTTTAGAGAATATTGAGTTGAGAAACAGTTTTATTAAACGATTGATTTTAGACGATGATATTTTCGGGTGGGATTGAATTAATTATGATAAAAGTTTTTACAAAAAGAAATTCTATTTCCATTTATTTTTTCTAAGAAATCCAGATTAAGTTCAGTATAATAAATGGGCTCTATCTAAAAAAAAACTCTACAGACAATAATCTGCAGAGTTTTTTTTCACTATTTGGATACAGTTAAGAACTTAACTTGGTAAGGAGTGATGGTTTTTATCTATTACTTGTAACGATTAAGAATAGACGAATAATTAATTTCTTTTCGAATTAATTTTTCTATCGACCGAAGTCGTCCGTGACCCGGACGATATCCTCTTCATTGCTTGGGTTAGCTGGGTCTGTATGTTGCCAAATTTCTGCAATGATGCCCCAACCGTCAGTACCAATCAAACGGTGACGTTGTCCTTTCTTTAAGACCACAACATCATTTAATTCTATAGTTCTAACCGGGTTTTCATCGTCTGTATCGCTTGTGACAACTCCTGCTTCTCCGGCAATTACTTTCCATACTTCCGAACGTCTGTGATGGTATTGCCAGCTCAATCTTTTTTGTGGTTGTACGACTAATATTTTGGGACTTATTTTTCCAACATTCTTGGATTTTGCTTCGGGAATATCATTAAGGAATGACTCAATAAAAAGATTAGACTGTTCCTCATCAATCACAAAGAAACCTCCCCATGGGCGTGTTTGATCCTGTAATTCTATTTTGAATCCGTTTTCTGTAAGGTATTGTTCAACCTGTTCAAATATTTCTTTTTTTGTTGAATTTTCTTTTAAGCTTAATTGCATAATTTTAATATAACGGTTATGTATAGGTGAAAAAATTATCGTCCCATGTAGACCATTAGAATTTGGACATCACTCGGATTGACTCCACTGATTCTGCTGGCTTGTCCCAATGTTTGGGGTTTAATTTTCATAAATTTTTGTCGGGCTTCGTTTGATAGCGAGGCGATGTTTTCGTATTTAAAAGATTCTGGAATAACCTGGTTTTCCAGACTGCTCATTTTCTCAACCATTTCCTTTTCTTTATCCAGGTATACAGCGTATTTAATTTGTATTTCTGCCTGATGAATGGATTCTGCATTAAAATGATCCAACTTTTCTTGTAGACTAGGGATACCTTCCATCATATGGTTTAATTGGATACCGGGCCTTAAAAGCAATTGTCCTGCATTAATTTTTTGAGTAACTGTTGAGGTATCTCCTATCGATTGTAAATAAGTATTTGCTTCATCATTACTTAATTTAGTGGTTTTCATGATGTGAATGATTTCCTCCATTTCCTCCATTTTCTTTCTTACTGCATCCATTCTATCCTGACATGCTAGTCCAATTCGGTAACTTTTTTCCGTCAATCTTATGTCTGCATTATCTTGTCTTAAAAGGGTGCGGTATTCTGCCCTGCTTGTAAACATTCTATAAGGCTCATCGGTTCCTTTATTTATTAAATCGTCAATTAACACCCCAATGTATGCCTCATTTCTTTTTAATGTAAAAGGTTCCAAATTATTAACAGCCTGATGTGCGTTTATTCCTGCCATTATTCCCTGACACGCAGCTTCTTCATACCCTGTAGTACCATTGATTTGACCAGCAAAAAACAAATGTTTAATAAGTTTTGTTTCGAGGGTGAATTTCAATTGCGTAGGTGGAAAATAATCATACTCAATAGCATAACCTGGGCGGAACATTTTGCAATTTTCAAATCCAGGTATTTTTTTGATGGCTTTTAATTGAATGTCTTCGGAAAGGGAAGATGAAAAGCCGTTGACATAAACTTCTACGGTTTCCCAACCTTCAGGCTCTACAAATATTTGATGCCGTTCTCTTTCTGCGAATCGACTGACTTTGTCTTCAATGCTCGGGCAGTATCTTGGACCTATTCCTTGAATCCTTCCCTGATACATTGGGCTTTCATGGAAACCTGTTTTTAATATTTCATGAACTTCCGGATTAGTATAGGTAATCCAGCAACTTCTCTGAGTTGTTGGTTTTTTAGTATTTAAGTAAGAGAAACCTACTACATCTTCATCGCCTTTTTGTTCATCCATTTTGCTATAATCAAGGGAGCGTCCATCAATTCTTGCTGGAGTTCCTGTTTTCAAGCGGTCACTTTCAAACCCCCACTCCACTAGTTGTTCTGTGATGCCCGAAGAAGATTTTTCAGCCATTCTTCCTCCTTTGGATTGTTTTGTTCCGATATGTATAATTCCATTTAAAAATGTCCCATTTGTAAGAACGACAGATTTGGCTTGAATATGATGGCCCATAGCTGTAGTAACTCCTGTAACCTGCCCGTTTTCTTTTGTTAATCCAACAACAGAGTCTTGATAAAAATCCAGGTTGGGTGTGTTTTCCAACATGGTGCGCCATTTCATAGAGAACAACATGCGGTCGCTCTGTGCTCTTGGGCTCCACATTGCAGGTCCTTTACTTTTGTTCAACATTCTAAACTGGATCATTGTTTCATCGCTAACAATGCCGGAATACCCTCCTAACGCATCTACCTCTCTTAATATCTGACCCTTTGCAATTCCTCCCATAGCTGGGTTGCAACTCATCTGAGCCATGTTTTGCATATTCATGGTTATGAGAAGTGTTTTACTTCCTAAATTTGCTGCTGCTGCTGCGGCTTCGCAGCCTGCATGGCCAGCCCCAACTACTATAACATCGTATTTTTCGAACATAGCTGCAAATTTACAAAATATAGAAAGGAGATGATTATATTATTTGTTCCACGTGAAACATTAAGAAAGTCTTATTAGATCTTAATTTGTTCCACGTGAAACATTAAGTAAGTCTTATTAGATCTTAAAGTATATTAGATTGAGGTTATGGGAGAGTATATAAATATAGGGTATGATAACCCTAGTCGTAATATTGTTGATTGTGGATTTCTTCTATAATTATATCGGGAAGTAGATAACGGATTGGTTTTTTGTTTTTAATCATTTCCCGTATCATAGTACTGGATATTTGAAGTAAGGGAGCCTTTAAAATGGATGTGTTTTTATACAATAAGGCTTTATCTACTGAAAAACCAGGTCTTTCATAAATGATTACTTCATAGTTTTTGAGAAGCGTTTCCCAATTCTTCCATTTTTTGATATTGGAAAAGGCATCACTTCCCATGATTACCGAAAAAGAATGTTGTGGGTATAAGTCAGAGAGATAAGTTAATGTATCTATGGTGTATGATGGTCTTGGTAGGTTGAATTCTATGTTAGAGGATCTTAACTGGGGGTCGTTTTCTATAGCTAAATCTATCAGGTGTTTTCTATGGGATTCGTTAAGTAGGGATTTTTGGGTCTTCAAAGGGTTTTGAGGCGTTACGATAAACCAGACCTGATCGCAGTTTGTGTTATTTGCGACGTGGCTGGCAATGATTAAATGACCGTAATGTACCGGATTGAAAGAGCCAAAATAAAGACCTATCCTCATTTTATTAGTTGGTTTTCACTTTCCGGAATTGGTTCTACAATAATTTGAGCCGCTTCATCTTTTCTGAGACTGAGTGAATACCCCGAAACAAGTAAGTAGATGGGGTCTCCTAAGGGTGCTTTTTTCCAGACAGTAATATGTTCTTCTGGTAAACAACCCATTTCCATTAGTTTTAGAACTATTTCGTTGGTTTCGAAAGACTTAATTTTTACTTTTGTGCCTACTGTGACTTGAGATAAATTCATAGGCTTCAAATGTAAAACCGATTTTTATAAATAAACACCGAATTCAGGAAAATTATGGCCGGAAAAATCACTTTCACAAATCATTTAACGACTCCATTCAAGTTTGAGCGGATGCTTATGAAGAGTTTTCTGCCCTTAATATTCCTTGAGGAGGAAGTTGATTTTACCACGGTGTCTTATATATTTTGTTCCGATGATTACCTATTAGGTTTAAATAAGCAGTTTTTGGATCATGATACCTTTACGGACATTCTTACTTTTACTCTTTCAGAAAGCCGACAGCCTATCATTTCGGAGATTTATATTAGTGTAGATAGGGTTAAAGAGAATGCAGAAACTCATCGTGTTTCTTTTCAGGAGGAGCTTTATCGGGTGATGATTCATGGTGTTTTGCATTTGTGTGGCTATTCTGACCATACTAAAGAGTTGAAAGAGGTTATGACTAACCGGGAAGATTATTATTTGGTTAAGGTAGGTTCCACGTGAAACATTTTTTGGGGGGAGTAATTTGCGGATTAATATAATTGTCGGAGTTGAGCAGTTGTTGTTATTTGGTTGTTTGTTAGTGCTTCTCTGAGATGGGTATAAAGATTTTCAAATTGAATGAGTTTTGTTTTTTCTGTTCTTTTTCTAACTCGCTTTTTAGTTTGCTTGACTTTTATTTTTCTTGATGTTTAAGCTAGGGTTTCGTGTTTGTGAGTTTTTGTCAAATAAATCTTGTTGTTGTGGGAGGTGGTCTTAATGGAGGTTTTTTGCTTGTTAGTTAAGGAGTCTTCTTTATTTGCATATTGGCTTCATTTCGAAAATGTCAGTTGATATTACTAGTTCGTTTGTTACATTTATTTCTCCTGCTGTTTTATTCAGTTTTTTAAATAATGATGTTTGTGTAATGGTGGTTAGGTTTTTTTAATTACCTGTATATGGGTAAGAGTTGTGACATCTAGGCGTATTAAGAGTTGCTCAGTTTTGTGGAATGTTCCACGTGAAACATTTTATCAGTTTCTGATTGGTTTAAATTTAATTATTAATTTTTTTAGAGTCTCTCTCTTTCTAATAGTGTTATTACAAATGGGACTGTAGAGTGTTTGCTGCTGAGCTTCAGGTTTCTTTAATTCAAGTTTAAATAAAGCGTCTGACTTCTATTGTTGCTGCTGGGTGTTTCGTTTTTGGTTGCCCTCACCTTGAAGGATCAGATGTTTTGTCTGTTTATAGGAAGATGTCTCGAAGAGAATGTTTTTTCTTCCCGGAATGGCGATCTAACTCTTTAAGTTTTCTTGAAAAAAGGAATGTCTTGTTAATTGCTGGAGTGGTCAACCCTTTATGTGGGGACTATATGTTGCGATTTTTTATATGCATTTTAAGGAGGTTTTCGTTTAAAGAATTTTTAATTGATATTGATAGATCCACTGTGACGGTTTTTAAAATTGGCAAAGTGCCTTGATTGTTCCTCTACAAAAAGGTTCCTACATTTTGCGACTGATTCTTTCAATAATGAAGGCTTTTGGATAACCTACTTTTAATCGTTTCAGAAACATTATTGAAAGTAAAAGATTAGTAGGTGAGAATGAGCCATGGGAATATTTTTATGGTTTAAAAACTCTGATGACAATGATTCGGAATATGATTGCATTTATGTTGTTTTTGATATAAACCAGGGTTTTACAGCACCTTTTTTGAAACAAACATTGGTTAGGTAATTTTCTCAAGGTTTTCTGTTTTAAAGAAGGCTGGTTTCTTTACGAAGAAATTTTAAATGATCCGGATTTATAGGACATAACTTTTTCCAAAATTACTATCATCATTTATTTTTATTACTCTATTTATCCCTAATCTATAAAGCGGATTTATTTTTTTTATAAAATGCCCACAAAAGCGTCTTATAATAGAAACAAAACACGCGTTTGTGAATAATTGTTTGATTGTCAGCCTAATCTGTTCATTTATGATGTTTAGTAATTAGGAATTCCTCAAATCCAATATAAATGAGACTATATTGAATTGGTAGGAAATTAAATTATTTAACTGCAGGGTGGGTTCGGAATTATTATGCGCCATTTATTTTCGTAGAAATTAATGATTTATTTACTAATGTATAGAAAGGTGTTTAAATATATAATAAATACACTATCTATTTGAGTGAAACGTTGGCGGCAAAAACATATTAAAAAATAAAACCAAGTAACAGGCAGCCCAAAACTATGAAAGGCGGTGGGAATTTCGTATATGTTAATAAGGTATATGTTCCTATGATTACAATAATATTAATAAAACTAACCGTTTTAAGCTCTGTAATGGAGATATCTTTTAGTAAAAAGAAAAATGCAGCCCACATGATGCCTACAATAACCGCATTGATACCCTCCAGGGATCTATAAACCACCACATATTTCTTTAAATACTGCCATACAGGAAAGAAAAACAGCACCAATAGGGCACTGGGCAGGAAAATCATAATCGAGCCAATTAGCGCACCTAAAACCTGCATTCCAGGGCCTTTGTCTCGCATTATCATTCCGCTAGTATATGAGGTGACTGCAAATACCGGCCCGGGGATCGCTCTGATAAGACCCCATCCGGTTAAAAACTCTTCCTTGGACATGTAACTTGTTCTGTCCCGAACGACGTATTGTTCATACATCATAGGCATTAATACATCTCCCCCACCGAAAACCAGGCTTCCGAAACGGTAAGTGTTCTCTGTGAGGTTGTATATTTTTTTGTTTTCCCAATCCTGTTTTCTCGCCGTTTCACTTAAAAAACCAACGATCAAAAAAATGAGTAAAAACAACCAGACGTTAGTCCATTTTATATGTCTGGGTTTAATATTTGCTTTATCGGGTATTCGTCTGTCACTTATATTGGTAGCCATTCCACCCAAAATAATTAAGATGGGGAAAATCCAGGGACTTTTAAAAAACAAATAAGTAGCGATAATAGATACCCCCATAATAATCCGGGTGATGGGATTGCTAATAGATATTTTATACATTTTTTGAGCAGCAAAGGCAATAAAAGCAACAGCCATTGGTTGTATAAAATTAAATATCTCCAGATTTACGTGAAAGGTGTTTAAATAATTTACCAGGAAAGAGAATAAACCCATTATAATGCAGGCAGGTGATATCCAGACTAATAAAGTAAGAATAGCCAAAGGAACTCCCCCTCTTTTGTATCCAATAAGCGTAACGGTTTGTGTAGAAGATGCTCCGGGTAACATCTGACAAAAGGCAATATATTCCATCAGCTCTTCTTTCGTGATGTCTTTCCGTCCATCTACGAAAGTTTTCATCATCATTCCCAAATGGCCCTGGGGCCCACCAAAAGCAGAAATTGTGTAATAAAAAACAGCTTTTAAAAAGGGAATATGCCTGATAAGTACCATCCGGTAAAATGTATTAAATAGATAGTTAAACGAACCAAAAAATAGAAAAAGAAATAAGTTGCGAAATTACACAAGAAATCTCTTTACATGGAGATCTCTGATTTTAGGAGCTTCTAAAATTTAAAAACCCATAGTAATAATGATGAAAGACAGGAACTCAGCCCTTTTGAAGATGAAGTCGGCATAATATTCAGAATGTATTAGATGGGTAATGGATAAATGATTACCCTGATAGTATTTGCAAATGAAGGAATTTGCATTCAATACCATGAACAAATCATTCAGAAATTTGCAGTACCTCTTTGCAGGATATTTTTTATTCAAATAAAATCCTTCAAAATAAAAAGTACATTATTATTAAAAGTTCCTTCATCTTTCCATCTCTCCTAAAAATAAACACGACTATTTCTTTAATCCAATTTCTCTTAATCTTTCATCCAGATATTCCCCTGCAGTAATGTCTTCGTAAGCTTTAGGGTGATTTTCATCAATACAACTTTCAAGTGCGGCAAGGCTCATAGCAGATTTTGGATGTAAAAAGAAAGGGATAGAAAAGCGTGAAGTGTGCCATAAATCTCTTGGCGGATTTACCACGCGGTGGGTAGTGCTTTTTAATTTATTATTGGTCAGGCGTTGAAGCATATCTCCTACATTTACCACGATCTGCTCAGGTAAGGAAGTGACACCTACCCAATCGTTTTGTTTGGTTAATATCTCCAGGCCTCCGGCGGATGCGCCAACTAATAAAGTAATCAAATTAATATCTTCATGTTGTTCTGCTCTGATCGCACTCTTTGGTTCCTCCGTGATTGGTGGATAATGAATAGCACGAACAATCGAATTTCCTTCATTTACAAAATCATCAAAATAATTTTCGTCGAGACCTAAATATAACGAGATAGCCTGCAGCATTGATTTTCCTGACTTTTCGAAAGCACGATAGGCGTTGAAAAAAGTCTCATTAAAATGTTCAATTTCTTTAACACTCACATTATCCGGATATTCTCCTTTTAAAGGATGATCCTGAGGAACAATCTGACCATATTGAAAGAACTCTTTCAAATCGGGTGCGTCGCTTCCTTTAGCATGTTCTTTTCCAAATGAGGTATACCCGCGCTGTCCGGCAAGTTCCGGGATTTCGTAGGACTTCTTTTTCTCAGAAGGTAAACTAAAAAACTGTTGTACATAATTGTATAGGTCCGCAATCAACTCATCAGCAATTCCATGATTTTTTACAGCCACGAACCCAATCTCTTCATAAGCTTTACCTAATTGCTCTACGAATGCTTTTTTTTGATCAGCGTTACCATGTGTAAATTCGGCTAAATCAACTACAGGAATATTCATAATCTAAAAGTTTGATTTCAAATTAAATGTACATTTTATTTATCGTATAGTTTGTGGCTATTGCTAAATATTTAATGATAAGTAATATACAAGTATACAATTTTATTTCTTAAGGTTTTTACCGGAGAAAATCTGTTTTACTCTATTAGAAGAAGGGAATTCTTACCAATATATTTTTGGATTGACTTATTTTTAGGCAAATCCAATATGCAATTAATACTCCAACAGAATCTGCTAATACATCCAACCATTCGAAACCACGTCCGGGAATAAAAAAATGTTGAATCACTTCAATAATTAATCCCCATAGTATGATGCACAAGGAAATCCGGATAAAAATGTTTTTCTTTTTTTGAAAGGAGTAGTTCGTCTTTAAATACGGCAAACAAAATAATAAAGTAAGGCCACCAAATAGGATGATATGAACGAGTTTATCCATTTGCGGAAAGTAGAACCATCCAACATCCGGCACATCCTTGCCGGGCATAAGCGTACTATAGTCTACAATAAAAAACCAGGCCAGGCCTGGTAAAAACTTTATAAAAGAAATTTTATTTTCATTCATTTATTTACAATTAAGATACTAAATTTTTATATGCTTCAGCATCCATCAATTTTGAAACATCTTCTGGATTTTTCACGGTCATCTTCATCATCCAGCCTTCTCCATAGGGATCTGTATTTACTTTTTCAGGCTCACTGTCTAAAAGAGGATTTGTTTCCGTGATTTTACCTGTTACCGGAAGAAAAAGGTCACTCACCGTTTTTACAGCTTCTACTGTACCAAATATTGCATCTGCTTCCAGTTCCTGATCAACAGTTTCTATTTCAACATACACAATGTCGCCAAGTTCTTGTTGCGCAAAATCAGTTATGCCAATTGTAGCAATATCTCCTTCTAAAGAAACCCACTCGTGGTCTTTGGTGTAGCGAAGATTTTCTGGAAAGTTCATAAGTATTTATTTTTATTGTTGAAAATGTTTGTTGCAAAGTAAGAAGAAAATAGGTGATTTGGTAAAGACGATTCAATAAAGTAATTCCGTTATTTTAAAATCGTTATTTTCATTTTGATACCTGTTAAGGGTCGGTTTAAATTGTCTTTAGGTGCATTCGCTATTTTATCAACCGCCTCAATCCCGCTTTCTACTTCTCCAAAAACTGTGTAATTCATATCTAAGAACGGAGTTCCACCAATTGTCCGGTATATTTCCCGATGACTTTCAGGAATTTTAAATTTAAGACGTTCTTCCATCACATCTAATTCTTTATCCGTAAGCTTTTTGCCATCTACCAAATAAAACTGAGTTGAGCTACTGGCTTTTTCGGGATTTACATTATCTCCTTTTCTGGCCATTGCCAGAGCTCCTTTTTTATGAAAGAGAGTGGAGTCAAATTCTGCGGGAATTGTATAATTCAATCCTCCTTCTCCTAATGTGTCTCCAGGCTTGGCGTTTCTACTATTGGGATCACCACCCTGAATCATAAAGTCGGAGATTACGCGGTGAAACAAAAGGCCATCATAAAAATCGTCTTTAAACAGTTTCACAAAATTGTCGCGATGAAGTGGAGTTTGATCATATAATCTAACAACGATTGTTCCTGAGTCTGTTTCTATTTTCAATCTTACAGGGGCGTTCTTAGTTGTTGACTTTTTTGTAGCGGTACACGAAACCATGATTAAGAAAGAAAACAAGTAAAGCAATCTTTTCATTTAGTTCAATTTAAAAAGGGTGTTCAATGTTTTCAAAATAAAGCAAAATATGATCTTTTATAAAATTCTCCTGTTCGATCATGTTATATTCCGGTAAACCTTTTAGTTGTTTGAAATGAGGCCAGCCATCTTCATCATAT
>JBDSBN010000065.1:0-4792 GCA_039921585.1 Ginsengibacter sp.
ACCAGGTAGCCCAATAAGGAGGATGAATCGTGAGCTTTATTTCTTTGTAAGTATCACTCCACAGACCATTATTGTCTGTTGCATTAATGCGAAAAGTATATTTCCCCGGCGCCAGGGCAGAATAGGCGGCCACGTTTGAATAATTATTTTCAATCCAGCCTTTATCTGCACCTGCTAACTGGTAGCGATACTTTGTTTTTTGCGGCTGATTGTACAGCAAGGCGGCAAATTCAAAACGCAAGTAATTTTTATCATAGGGAAGTTCCAATACAGATAAAGTACTCAACGATTCTTTGATTATACTGCCGGGTATATTGATATCCTGCGGCTCATTGTTGATTTGCAAACCGGTTAATAACACGGGCACCTCTCCTCTTTTGCCGGCTATATTAAAATCATCCGGGTTGAAAATGGTATATCCATCCAGGCCTCCAAAAACCATGCGTCCGTCTGGTAATAAAAATTTATGGGCGCGGTTAAACTCATTGCCCTGCAAGCCATCTGTTTTTTCAAAAGCAATCACGTGGCCGGTGGCAGGGTCAAGCCGAAAAATGCCCTTATTGGTACTGCACCAGATTCTGCCGTTTTTATCCGGAAGGATGCAGTAAATGGTATTATTGGGCAATCCGTCTTCAGTGGTATAGGTGCGTTGTAACCCTTTGCGGGAATCCCAGAGCACCAGTCCACCTCCACGTGAACCAACCCAGAACTTATTTTTATCCAGAGGATCAATACAAATTTCTGTAAGAGTATTGGGAATGGTGTTATTGCCTGAGCTTCCATCATATTTTGCAACAATTTTTCTTCCGTCAAACTGGAACAAGCCATGGCTGTAAGTACTCATCCAGATATACCCCCCGACAAACCGCGCATCCGCTAATTCCACACCTGCAAAGTTGCTTGAATCAGGTTCGGATTTTTGAGGCACCGCATGGTGGTTATTCCATTTATACCAAACAGATTCTGATTGATCAAAGCCCCAAATTTCATCTCCTTCCATATGAACAAGAGCGGAAAAAAATTTGTTTTGGGGCAAATGAGTAAAGCGTTGAAAGCCTTTTGGGGTAAATTGAAATAGCGCAGAGCGATCGTACCAACCATTGCAGGAATACAAATTCCCTTTGTTGTCCCAGGCCTGCCGGAAATAATAGGCTGCGTCTGGTATCAGCCATTTATCAGGAAATAACAGGTTATTGCTACCCATCAATTCTGTCATGGCACCAATAAAATTATTCCGGTACCGGTAGGATTCAAAATGAAGCGCAAGGAGATCTATTTTCAGTAAACCCTGTGCATTTAAGCTTAACCATAACACGTCCGATCTGTCAATAAAAAAAGCACTAATGCGGGAGGGCGGACCACTATGTTCCCAAAGCAATTCCAGTTCATACTTTTCTGTAAGCCGGTAAATGCGGCCATAATATTCAAAGTAAACGCGACCGGCAGCATCAACCTGTAAACCGTCATTGCCGTGTATAGCATCTTTTTTGGGAGCAGGTAACGTGATGATTCTGCTGGATTTAGAATCAATATCCAGAATTGTAAACTTGTCCTTTTCCAGCATAGCCACCCGGTTACGAGGGTAACTGACAATGGAAAACTTTTGTCCGAAGACATCCCATTCCAATTTAGACCACTGTTGTTTCAGATGGGTATTAAAACCGTACCATTCAAATTTCGTTTGAGCCTTATCACTCACCTGCACGCCGTTCTCACTGATAAGATATATTTTCCCCTCCGCTGATTGCGTGATCGCACTGATGGTATCGGTATGCAGCTTCCCGTTGGCGGTATTGGCATAATGGATTTTACCGGTAATGCCATTGAGCCAGCCAATACCTTTATTATTATTGACAGTAAAAAACCAATTTGGACTATCATAGCCAAAGCGGTAAGATTGCCAGCGAATCCCCGGTATTTTGGCCAGGCGGTGCCGGATCGTGTTGGGTGTTGCTGTAAAGGTTCTTAAATTAAATTCAGCGGCCAGGGTCGTACTGTAATAAATAGTCACGATATTATTATGCAGTTTTCCTAATCCGCTAAGTGTATTGATAGCCAGGCCGGAACTGTCTTTCGGGTCATAGCGGAAGGTTCTGAATACCCGCCCATCATAGCGACTAAATCCATCCAGCGTACTCAGCCAGATAAAACCATCATCATCCTGGATAATTCCGGAAATATAGCTCTGTGGCAATCCCTCTTCCACACTAAAATGTTGTTCGTTGGTAAAAATGCGCTCTTGCGAAAAAATACCAGATGTTATCAACAATAAAATTGCCGACAGGAAGAGGCGTATTAAGGATTTAATAGAAAACCGTTGAAGGAAATTTTGGCTCAAAATGCGTGGATTGGTTTTTGGCAGGTATAAATATATTAATAATATCTGACGTAAATCTATCTGGGTAGCAGGAATTTGCTATTAAATTTGACAGACAATTCATTTACGTCCTGTCATGTGAAATCATTATATATGTAAACCTACTTCAGCAGCCCCTCCAATCTCTCTTTCCATTTTTTAAAACCACCCTCTTCATCGCTTGAAATCTTTTCATGATCAATAGAGTAGAATTTCAGATCCGAATCAATCAGACCGGATTTATAATCCCGTTTATATTGTTCTCTTTTTAAAATGGCCACAGTATGGATGGTTTTTTCAATTCTTTTAAAATGTTGGCGTACGTCATTTTCATCTTTCTCTACAGACCAGAGATAGGTGGCATTGGAGTTCCGTAATTCCCAAATAAAGTGATGGTTTTTCTCTCCTTCCACCAGGAATAGAAAGCCGAATTCGGGATGCAGGGTAAATTTAATCTTGAAATTTTCAGATTGCTTTTCTGCAGACAGGTATTCCAGGTTTCTCCAATTCCGGATTTTTCCTTTTTCAACAAGGAGATTCAGGACATCGTTTTCGTCCTGCATAAATACATTGCCTTCCTTATCTGCAGAATCAATTTGACTAAAAATTTCATCTGCAGAAAAGAGAGATTTTTCCTCCCGAAGTTTTAAGGAACGGATTAATATCAGGGTTCTTTCTTCTTTAATTCCTTCAATCAAGTCGATGCCGATAGAATCAATTTGGGTAGAAGTGGCTGTAACTGAAGTTACCTCACCATCCTGTGTTTCGATTATTGCCTTGACGATAAATTTGCCACCTATTTTTTTTGAAAACCAGTTTTTGATGTCTTCAAATTCTCCCAAAATATGCTCATTCAAAATTTGAAAAGAAACATCCTGCATGACATCCGGAATACGTTTGGTGAAATTGATGCAGCCTGGGGAAAAATGAGCTTCCGTAAATTTTACCGGAAATATGATGGAGATTGTCCTTAGAAAAGGTTCTGAAAGAAATTGTTTATTTCCGGGAAACCTCCATTCAGTGCGGGGGACATAATCCGGCTTTAGGTCTATAATGTGCTCTCCAAGCTTTGCTTTTACGTGCATAAATAAAAGCGGTTCTAAGTGTTCCCACTCAAGAGGTACAATAGTTAAACCCCGGATCTCCCTTGTTGGTTTCTGCCTCGAAAAGGTTTCCGTTTCTGCCACAGAATAATCCACTACTTTAACTTCCCAGTATTTATTCTCCTCTATGTATTGAATCAATTCTACTCTCCAGTAAACTTCCTTTTTAAACTTTAAATGCTCCTTCGGAATATTTGTTTGCGACCAGGAAATCGATACAGTTGGATTGAAATAGATTCTTTCATTGTCAACGCGGATAATGATTTCGGAGAGCATTTTTGAGTGCTTTTTAGGAGCAATAAATATATGAAATGATGTTGGGTAATTTACGATTTGATCATATTGAAACATGTTTGAATTAAACTGGTTTTTAATAATTTTTTATCGAATCATTTCTGCTGTTCTCCATCTTTCAATAAGGCTTTGAATTTTGTTCCAGTGGCTCTTCAATATTATGGAACTCAACCAAATGTCTCTAGTCCAATTGGTGTAAAGCTTTCGCACCAATTGGGTAAACCCGATAAAATTTCCTGATCTGTTTCAAATTGCTCATTTTTAGTCACAAGAAAAAATTCTGCGTTAAACCTGCAATTTTTAGAAAATAATTCTGAATAAAAAAATAAAGGACTGCTCTCCAGATTTTCAATTCAGAAATTTGATGTTCTCATGATCATCTTATCTAATAAAATGGTTCTTATAAAACATCTTATATCTTCGACGGAATTAGATATTTAAGAGGATGGTCTTAAAATTCGCACAGCCTCCTTATTAACAAAGTTGTTTGTCAGGAAATAAAAAATTATAGATACAATAACTTACAGTAAGTGTAAGTTAAAATAAAATTGACTACTTTTGCAGTGAATATAAAATTTGGACATAAGAAATTAGGCAAATTAGCCAACGACCCCAGAAAGTGCAAGCAAGAAATGGGAGAAAGACGGACGACGCTATTCTTTAAACGGTTGACTGATTTACGTGATGCAGAAACTTTGGAAGATGTAAGACATTTGCCGGGAAGGTATCACGAACTTAAAGAGACGCGCAAAGGACAGTGGGCTTGCGACCTCGATCATCCTTACCGCCTTATTTTTATACCGCAGGAAAATCCGATTCCAACTAACAAGGACGGCCAATATATTTGGTTTGAAATTTTAGGTGTAGAAATTATTGAAATAGTAGATTATCATAAAAAATAAACAATAATGGAAACTGTAAACGAATTTTATACAGACATAGCATTCCATCCCGGCGAAACTCTGGCAGATAAACTGGAAGAGCTCAATATGGGGCCAAAAGAATTTGCGATACGTACAGGAAAACCCGAAAAAACCAT
>JBDSBN010000066.1:0-6405 GCA_039921585.1 Ginsengibacter sp.
AGGTTGCTCTATAGAAATAGCCGGTAGAGTTTTGCTTAATAAATCTGTTAAGTAAAGCTGAATTATAAGGATAGATTTTTTGGGGTTGTAAAAATAAAAAATTTATCGGGTTGGCAAACATAAATTAAATAAATCACTTTTTTAGGAATGAGACCCGGTGTGATCATAATTACATTTGCTTCCGAAAGATTTTATTAGGCAATCAACGGAATTATATCCTCTATTATTGCCTGGTAAATTGAATTGATCTACTTTTAGGCAGGTTATTTGCACAGTATGTGCGAATATTTCTTTGTGCATTATTTATATCAATAAATTTATGTGAATGCTTTGTAAAAGTTGCGTGTTTCAAGCGGGCTTTTAGATTTTAATGATAAATTTAAACCAAATAAAGTAATTATATTCGCATTATAAAAGGAACCCCTATCACAATAAGAACGATAACCTTTCGTTATTTAATCTGCAAAACGAATGTACACATGTTAAAACAAATTTCAGCTGGAAAGCTAACATTAATAATTCTGGCCGCTTCACTTGCTTTTACTTCCTGTAAGAATGGAGGAATATTTGGCAAAAAGAAAGATCAATCTTCTGTGACAGGATGGAACTACGACGATAAGGATTTTGGTAATTTCCATGTTCTTAAGGCTAAAGAAATGAAGGCCGGACCAGGACTTGTATTTGTTCAGGGTGGTACCTTTATTATGGGGGCGAAAGAAGAGGATGTAATGAGTGATTGGAATAATGTACCCCGCCGCGTAAGTGTCAACTCTTTTTATATCGATGAAACAGAAGTTGCCAACGTTCATTACAGAGAATATTTATATTGGCTTGCCAATACATTTGATAATGATACAACCATTATGAGAATGGCGCTTCCGGATACGTTGGTATGGAGAAGTGAATTAGCTTATAACGAGCCATATGTAGAATATTATTTCCGGTATCCGGCCTACAACTATTACCCGGTAGTGGGAGTAACCTGGGAGCAGGCGCATGATTTCTGTGTTTGGAGAACAGACAGAGTGAATGAAAAAATATTGATCGATAAAGGGTATTTAAATAAAAGAGCTCCTTTAGCAGCAATGAGAGGTGGTGAAGGTGATCAAACATTTAATACAGATACGTACCTTTTAGATCCGGAAATGATTAATAATAAGCAATCACCCAAAAAAGGCGGTTTAAAAGATGTCAGTGGCAGAGCTAGAAAAGTTGTGACTTTTGAAGACGGCATTTTATTGCCTGCTTATCGTCTTCCTACAGAAGCTGAGTGGGAATATGCAGCTTATGGTTTAATAGCACAGAATCCAAAAAGACGGACTAAAGAAAAAAATAAAGGGGAAGAATTGTTTTCTAACCAACAAGTTTATTCCTGGAGCCAAAATGTAAACGGATTACGTGATAATCGCCGTGGAAGCTGGCAAGGTCAGTTTTTAGCAAACTTCAAACGTGGAAATGGTGATGTGATGGGTATTGCAGGTGGCTTGAATGACCGTGCAGCGATTCCCGGACCAATTAAATCATTTTATCCAAACGGGTATGGCTTATATAACATGAGCGGAAACGTGAGTGAGTGGGTGAGTGATGTATATCGTCCTATGAACTCTATGGATGTGGAAGATGTGAATCCATATCGTGGTAATAAGTTTACCAAATTTTATAAAACTCAGGATGGTGAATATGAAAGAGATACTTTGGGCCGCCTCAAAAAAGAAGTGGTTACAGATGAAGAAGCTTCTGTTCGTAGAAATTATCAAAAAGGAGATGTGATCAATTATCTTGATGGTGATTCTATTTCAAACGTAACTTATGGATACGGAGTTTCTACTCTGGTAAGTGATAAATCTCGTGTGATTAAAGGTGGAAGCTGGAACGATATGCCTTATTGGTTGTCACCCGGAACCCGTCGCTTTATGGAGCAGGATCAGGCTAGCAGCACCGTTGGTTTCAGATGTGCAATGACTCGTCTGGGAAGTCCGGAAGGAAATGGAATGAAAGAAGGAAATATCTTCGGAAAAAGAAAACAAAATAAGAAGAAAAGAAATTAATCTATAAGGAATTATATTAGAAACCTCTTGTCTAAAATCAAGAGGTTTTTTTGTGCAGTTATAGAAGTATCCTCATCCAATTCAGACCTATTATATCTTTAGGTTTTAATTTTTTTTTAAAAGACAATTTTAGTTTCTTTTGAATTTCAAGATGGTAAATTTGCATTCAGTAAAAAAAAATAGTTAAGATGTTCGAATTTCATGCTGATCGGCGAAGGTATTTTGAGATGCAGGTAATGAATTCAGAAAAATACGTACTTCCATTTATTGAAAATATATATGAAATCAGGCAAGGAATGCGTGTACTTGAAATTGGTGCAGGGGAGGGTGGCGTATTAAAGGCATTTATAAATCGGGGATGCACGGGTGTAGCAGTAGAACTGGATGAGAATCGTGTAAGAGACGGAAAGCAATTGCTAAAGAAGGATATTGATAATGGAGTCATATCCTTTTTTGTAAATAATATTTATGATACGGATGTGGGCACTCTTGGTGGCCAATTCGATATCATTGTATTAAAAGATGTAATCGAACATATTCATGATCAGGCCAGGCTAATTGATTGGTTACATAGTTTTTTAAAACCTGGTGGAGTTATTTATTTTGGTTTTCCACCCTGGCAAATGCCTTATGGAGGTCATCAGCAAATGTGTCAATATTTCCTGGCTAAAGTTCCATACATTCATTTATTGCCCGTGCCATTATATAGAGGGCTGCTAAAGCTATTTAAAGAACATTCCAGTACAATTGAAAATTTGCTGGAGGTAAAAGAAACAGGGATTTCCATTGAAAAATTTGAAAAGATAATTCGCAAGACTGATTATATCATTCTGAATAAAAAGCACTACGCGATCAATCCAATTTATCAGTATAAATTCGGATGGAAACCACGGGAACAAATGGAACTTATTCAGGCAATACCTTATGTAAGAAACTATTTAACCACCTGTGTTTATTATCTGGTTTCTTCTAAGACTGAACATTCCTAATTCGTTCAGTTTATTGAAAATATCCACCTAAACGCCGTCAATAATCAGTAATTTTGAGGCAATTAAAAATCGAAGAATTTTGGCAGACATAATTAATTTATTACCTGAAAATATAGCCAATCAGATTGCAGCAGGAGAAGTGATTCAAAGGCCTGCCAGTGCTGTAAAGGAATTGCTGGAGAACTCTGTGGATGCAGGGGCTACTGAAATTAGTTTACACGTAAATGATGCAGGAAAAGCACTTGTCCAGGTGATTGATAATGGAAAAGGAATGAGCGAAACAGATGCCAGAATGTGTTTTGAGCGTCATGCTACTTCCAAAATTAAAAATATTGATGATCTTTTTCACATAAGAACAATGGGATTCCGTGGCGAGGCGTTAGCTAGTATAGCCGGTGTGGCCCAGGTGGAAATCAAAACGCGGAAAGAAGATGAGGCAATCGGTACTTTCATAGAAATTGAAAATAGTGTGGTGGTTTCTCAGGAGCCTATAGCCACCAATGTAGGCACGAACATCAGTATGAAAAATCTGTTTTTCAATGTGCCCGCCAGACGAAATTTTCTAAAGAGTAACGCATCGGAATTAAAACATATCATTGATGAATTTATTCGCGTAGCGATGTCATTTCCGGATATTTTCTTTTCATTATTTTCTAACGGACAGGAAGTGTTTCACCTGGAAAAAGGATCTCTGAAGCAACGTATCGTGCAAATTCTGGGGAATAATTATGCTTCCAAATTGGTCAGTGTAAAAGAAGAGACAGATTATATGAATATCTATGGGTTTGTAGGAAAACCTGAAACCTCCAAAAAGACCCGCGGAGATCAATATTTTTTTGTAAATAACCGGTTTATTAAAAGTGCGTATTTGAATCATGCAGTAATGAATGCATTTTCAGATATTATTGCAAAGGATAGTTTCCCTATGTATGCCTTGTTTATTGAGGTAGATCCATCACATCTGGATATAAACGTTCACCCGACTAAACAAGAAATAAAATTCGAAGATGAGCGCATTATATATGCCTTTGTTCAATCTGCCGTAAAGCATTCTTTGGCACAATTCAGCGTTACTCCTACTCTGGATTTCGACCTGGATGTTTCAATTCAGCAAAGCGAAGCAGTGAGTAAACCCTTTACGACAGAAAAACAGGTTTCTGCTTCGGGGACTTCCCTGTTTCAAACCTTTACTAAAAAGAACCAGGCTCATTTTATAGAAAGTAAAAGTGATCTGGGTAGCTGGGATGAAGGAATTGCAAAAGATATAGCAATGCCCGATCAGTCCGAAACCGTAGCATCAGTGCGGCAGGAAGGGAATGCTTTTAGAAGTTTGCATCAGGTAGCCATTGATAAAAGTCCGTCTTCGGAAGAGTATATTCAATTACATAATTCTTTTGTCATAGCACAAAATGAAAATGGATTTATTGTAGTGAATCAGCAGAATGCTCACGAACGAATTTTATATGAGCGTTTTAAAAATGCTTTGCAGGGAAGACCGATCGCTATTCAACGAAGCTTGTTTCCGGTATCATTGGAATTTGCACCCACAGATGCAATTTTATTTAATGAACTTTTACCGGATTTGTATTTGCTCGGATATCAGGTAGAACCCTTCGGGAACAACACTTTTGTTATTCAGGGTTCCCCTTCTGATATTCCTGATGGGAATGAAAAAGCGGCTCTGGAAAAGATGCTGGACCAATACAAGCATTTTAATATGGAGGCAAACTTTAGTAAAAGAGAAAAGCTTTTACGGTCCATGGCCTGGCAGCAATCAATCAAAGCCGGCACCCGATTGTCATCCAAAGAAATAAATGCATTGATGTCCGATTTATTTCATTGCGAGATAAATAACACCACACCTAATGGGAAGCCCGTTTTTCTGGAATTTAAAAAAGATGAATTAAATAAAATGTTTGGAAGGTAAATCCTATCGTTCTTCCTGATCCTAAAGGAGATTTGGATTGAAATTTGTTCCTGTTTTGAGGAAAGGTGTTCGTTTTTGAATTAAATGGTACGTGTACATCATTCAAAGCGCTTCAGTTTTTATTAAAGCAGGACTACATGGGAATAAAATTTACTTTTTTGATCATTGTATTTTTCGGAAGTGTCGCATGCCAGGGGCAGTTGGTAATGGATACAGATGGATTAAACAATCCTGATAACGTATATCTTTTTTCCCTAAAGGAGTATTGTAATTCTTTAGATACTGCAGCTATTAAATCAATTTATGTACAGCGAAAAAATTTTATAGGCGACCAATGGCCGGTAGAAATCAATGGGTTTAAAATACATTATTTGACAAGCGAAGAATGCAAGGATCTGATTAAAGAAAATGGAGGAAATATTATCCTGGTGGGGATTTCTCCATTGGAATTTACACATGATATTTTTAGTGTGGATGTCCTTTTATTTTTTGCTACGTACAAAAAAAAGGCCGTGCATTTAATTAATGGAGGTGGATTAAGAGTGGAATTTCAATATGATTCTGAACAAAAAGGATTGGTCTATTCAAATAAAAAATGGGGCGGAATTTAATTGAATTTTAAGAAATTAGATTGCTCGGTAACAATTTAATGAAATCTTACGTGGTCCCCGATTCCCTGAAAATCCGGTCTCTTTTCCCAATAACTTCTTTCTGAAATTCAATCGCTTATTTCTATAGAGTGCCTTTTAATTATCTGATCACAGATTAATCTCTCTTTCCTGAGCGCGGAGCCATCTTTCCGGGATCTCATTATTGCTGGCAAATAAATAATCTTTATAGCTGCAGGCAATCATTTTCTTGTTAGGTAGTTGCATCCACCAGCGACCCG
The DNA here is from genome assembly GCA_039921585.1 of Ginsengibacter sp. Lineage (GTDB taxonomy): Bacteria > Bacteroidota > Bacteroidia > Chitinophagales > Chitinophagaceae > Ginsengibacter. The sequence goes on from JBDSBN010000066.1 coordinate 5,854, forward strand.
TTTTTTTACTTTGCATGAAAACAGTATCTACTTCCGCAAAGGCAGTATGGTATTCATTAAAATGATGTTTTTCACTTAAAGCTGCTTCATATTTACTTTTACTTTTCCCGTCTACAAAATACCAAAGCATTTGAGATATTTGCATGGCGCTAAGGTCTTTCACATCATCAGCATGTTTATATCCATAAACTCCTACAGTCGATACCTGATCGCTCATTCCTGCATAACGCATCAGGTTACAGGCATCTTCTACTGTGAAACCATTGGGGCTATGAGATGATGCCGGGCTGTCACTGTATTTAATGGCAGAAATATCAAAACTCACCATATCTGAATTGCGTAAAACGGGCTCCATTTCATCCAGTTTTTCGCGGGCATTTCCTACTCTGAAACAATCAAATCTTAATTTATCAATTGTTTCCAGCATATGCGGATGAACGTAATAGCTTTGAAATCCGATATGATTGTAATGCCGGACCATGTTTGGTTCGCTCGTTAGCATTTCCATGAGAAAGTTATCACTTCGTAAAGGAGAATCACTTTTTAAATCAA
>JBDSBN010000067.1:0-13970 GCA_039921585.1 Ginsengibacter sp.
TTAGTTGACAGTTCTAAATAAAGCCTAAAGCAATCTGCTAATAAACTTTAAATGGAACTTTTTTTAAGACTCAAAGTGGAACATTAGAATTGCTAAAAAATGGAACATTTAAATTTGCTAGTTACATTTGTAATTATAGTTACGGTCAACACTACATTCTTTCTAAAAAAGACAGCACCGGTCTTATAGAAAATGAAGAGATAAGGTTAACACTTAAAAAGGTGAAGAGTTTGAGTAAGGATCGCGATCTGATGCAAATGAACGTTGTTGGGATTGAATATAAGGAAGGAAGCCTGGCAGATGATCAAATCGTACTCTCCAGTATTGATCCAAACAGAAACAAAAAAGTAATGAATACCAGCCTTATGCTGAACTATTTTTATTTATTAGAGAATCCGGTTTTATTTGAAGTAGAAGGAGGGATAATTTACCTGGATTCTTTGAAGCTATCAAAGGATATATACACAAAAGTAGAATTATGGGATATAAAGAAAGATAGTAAGCTCTTTGTTTTAAAAGGTATCTACCAGGAAATAGAGGAATTGGCTCAAAAACTTTTTGTTCCCTTGCCTAAGGAGGTTTTGTCTGGCAAGATGGATAGCTGGGAGGATGCTTCTGGTTTTTCTCAAAAAGTCACCAGACGTGACAAAGGCATACTGACTTTAAACTCAGCAGATGATAAGGGGTTATATAAAAGTAGTTTGGTAATAAATAAAAATCGCCGCATTCTTGGCCAGGAGTTAAGGCACGAAGTTGAATTCAGCTTTAATGACGGTCCAAAAAGTAAGGGCTTTTTCCGAAATGAAATTTATACTGTAGCATCTTTTAAATATAATAAAATAGATACTTCCTACCTGAATATGCTGGTATTTGGGAGTAGTTTCAGCGATGCATGCTATGCGGGAAATTCTTTCGATAGTGCCCGGTTCTTTAATTATATACATCGTTATGAACCAAAATATTCCGGGGATAAAAGTTTCGTATTCACTAAATTAAATGGGCTTCAATTACTCAACAACTACCCGCTTTACCAAAAAGAAATTGGAAAAATACCAACTAAATTATTAGCAGGTACACATCATTTATCAAACAAAATGAATGTCCCAAATCTTTCCCTGGATGAATATCTGGAAATTATTTCTTTTTTTAATAAGGAGGAATTATATAGTCATTTACAACATAATTTTTCTCAGTTATTCTTGGACAACCGGGAAGATCCACTGGATAAATTAGCGGTTCTCTCCACCCATGAATCTGAATTGATCAGAAATGCTGCTTTGCCAATGTTTTATTGGGTAAGTGCCAAAAGCAATATTGGGGTTATTGACAGCCTGAAATTTTATGCGCAAAAGCTCATACAATCAAATGATGAAGTTTGGAATTCCGGTAATAGCGGCCGGTATGCTCTTCTTGTTTATAAAATGTTCAAGGAGAATATTGCTCCGGAGGATGCTTCAGGATATTTATCGCAAATAACTGAACGATTGAAATCATTGTATGAAGACAGTAAGAATGATAAAAGAAGAGTACAGCAAGCGCATCTTGCTTATGCTTATTATTTGAATTATAAAGCATCCAATCAGTCAGACTCTGAACTGGCAGGACAAATGTTGGAAAAAGCAGCGTTCTTTTCTCCAAAAGCGGAAGGACCGGATTATTCCAGTTTTTATGATCGGTTATTTTTAAAGTCCAAGGAAAATTACCAGGAAGATTATTTGACCTTGCTTGCGGCTACAGGAAAAACAGATCAGGCACTAAAGGATTATATTGAAGAGTTTTTGAAGAGCCAGGACAAAACATTTAATGGAATAAAATCTTTTTATGTAAAAAATTACGGAGCGGAAAACTTTGGAACATTCTTTAAGGATGATGTGTTATCAAAGTTAGAAAATGCTCCCGCATTTGATTTATTAAATCTCAAGGCAAAAAATTACTCATTAAAAGAGAAAAAAGGAAAATGGATCATTATCGATTTTTGGGGAACATGGTGCGGTCCCTGCGTTGCAGAAATGCCGGACATCAATAAGTTTTACAATGAAATAAAAAATGATCCCGATTCTAATATCGAATTTGTATCCATAGCCTGTTTGGATAAGCAGGAAAAGGTAGAAAGTTTCCTGGAAAAAAATAAATATAATATACCTGTTTTAATGTCTGATTCCAAAGTTGAACAAGATTATAAAGTGAGAGCCTATCCAACTAAGTTTATTATATCACCTGAAGGAAAACTTCTAAGAATCAATTTTGGTTTTGATTGGAAAGGCCTTGTGAAGGAATTAGCATCACTTTAAATTGTTCATAGTTTTTAGTATCCCGACAAGCCTCGGCCTGTGTTTTGAGGATAATAACTAATTTAAAAAATATTGATTTTCAATAGGTTTAAAATTAGTTATATAGAAGTTCATAGTATCCCGACAAGCCTCGGCCTGTGTTTGAGGATAATAACTAATTTAAAAAATACTGATTTTAAATAGGTTTAAAATTAGTTATATAAAAGTTCGTTCAGAGTTTTAAATTGTATATAAAAGAATGTCTTTTATAGGCACATTTTTTTATACTCACAGTGGATTGCTGATGGCTCAAAGCTGATGGCTCACGGCTCTTTCCCCGGTCGGGGTCGCTTGCCTTCCAACAGCCTGCCTCGACCCTTCGGAGGCCTGAACGATGCACTCCGGATATGGTTCAGACCGCTGGAGCGTTCCGACCCAACGCGCTGTGTGACCTAGGTACCAACAGTTATTTCCAATTTCGGTTTGAGGTTTGCTGTAATTAGTTTGTAATTTTAAATATGTGTTTTAAATAAATTATTTTTATTAGCTCACAGCTCAAGGCTCAAGGCTCCAAGCTCCAAGCTCAAGGATCAAGGCTCTCAAAGCTCAAGGCTCACAGCTCCAAGCTCAAAGCTTCTCAGCTAATACCTACCACCTAATACCCACAACCCATCCACCATGGAGCATAAACCGACCCCCTCATTAATCTGGAGCATTCTTACCCTGCGGTGTCCCCGCTGCCGGAGAGGGGATATGTTCAAAAATAAAAATCCCTATAAAAGATTTAGTCTGAAATACATGCTGGAGAGTTATAGATATTGCCCGGTTTGTGGACAGAAATTTAAACTGGAACCTGGTTTTTGGTTCGGCACGAGCTATGTCAGTTATGGCATTATGGTTTTTATTTCGGCCATTACTTTTTTCCTGTGGTGGTTCATCATTGGTTTTTCATCCGATGACAATCTGCTCATAGAATGGCTGATTACGAATGCAGTTATCATCTTTCTTATTCAACCATTTGTTATGCGGCTTAGCCGGCTTTTATTTCTTGGGTTTTTCGTCCGATATAATGATCATTACGACGAAGAACCACCGGAAAATAATTTGTAATCCGGTTCAATTCTCTCTTTCAGTGCTACCTCAAGATCGATCATTTTTCGGACAGGAATTACGATATATCTACAAATTGATCCAGAAACAAAAAAGCCGCTGTAGATGACTCCACAGCGGCTTTTTTGAGGTATTGTTATTTGTTAATGATTCTTAATTCTTAAAGGCACATTTATTTTTATACTAAAATTTCTGCCCATGTTATAAATTCCATCTCTACCCGTGAAATTGCCCGGATAATCTTCAAAATATTTCATTCTGTTAAGGTGAGATTGGTAAGCAACATCGAATAAATTGTTTCCAAAAAAGGTAATGTTGAAAAGCATATCTCCTTTTCTGTTATTCACGTCTGTGCCTATACCCGCATGAAATAAATTGTATCCACTCGTTGGAGTTTCTGTATCGTTTTCAAGATATGCCCGATTTTGTTTGGCATACATCTCAAACTGAACTTTTACAAATGCGTTCGCCAGATTTTTTCCCACGCGAACAAAGTTTCCACGCAATTCCGACCTTGTGTGGAATGGAGGAATAAACGGAAGATATTTTCCTTCTTCAGAAATCTTTGGGCCATTTTTTACTCCTTTGTTTATCCCATAAACCACTGATAGAGAGTTTTCAAAATGAAGCCAGTCTAATGGATGGGGATGAATATCCACCACCAATTCACCACCGGTTAAATTTGCCCTGGAAGCAACATACTGGAAGGTTTGATTTCCGGGAACAATAATGGAGTCACCACCTTCTGCATTCAATACTTTTTGGTTATAGATATAGTTTTGAATATCGTTATTAAAAAGGTCCATATTAATGGTTACATGCTCAGAATTATAGGTGACGCCAATATCCTGCTGAAAGTTAAATTCGGGTATGAAGTGTCTGTTTCCTAACTGATAAATTTTTGTACCTGCATGTACTCCGTTTGATGATATTTCAGATACATTCGGTGCTCTGTATCCTCTTCCGAGATTAACCTTGGCACTCCATTCTTTATTGAACCGATAGGATATTCCAAGGCTTCCGCTTGCACCATTGAATGTTTGATTGTTAGCATAAAATAATTGTTCTGCACCCACTGTATCTTTTCCATACACAGGTATTTCGAGACCCGTAATCGGATCTTCCTCTACATACAGATCATTGTTTCTGAAATTCCGGACATCATATCGTGCTCCACCAGCGATTTCTAATTTTCCAATTGATTTTTTAACGTATAAAAATGGACCGATATCAAATTGCTTATAAGATGGAATGATAAATTCATGTCCTCTTTCTACTTTGTTGTCCTGCAACATTCCATTCAACCCAGCAGTGATGCTGGTTCCCTGTGATTCATGGAAAAAATATTTGGCATCATACGTCCAGGTGTTCAATTCTAAAAATAACGCCGGCGCAGATACCTCCGGGTCTTCAAATTCTCTCCGCATGCTTCGCTGGAAACCGAGGTTTAGGGCGAGCCTGTCGCCTCCAAGAATAAAACTGCTACTGTTGTAAATGCGATAGTGCTGCACTCTTTGGTATACATCAGAAATTTGGTAGGACCGTAACTCTTTGTCTGAAACTATTTCCCATTCATCATCATGTTCTGATACTAATTTTTCAAATTTTCTGGATGCTGAATCGCGTTTGCCACTTGGGATTTCCTGCAGATTATCAAACATAGAAACTCCGGTGCGGCTATACCCCCAGGTTTTATTTACTTCTACATTACCGGAAAGATTTAATTCTTTAAAACCGGTATTATACACTCTTCCATCATATTTGTTCTGGTAGTTAGAAGCCATTTTGTGAGATAAAATTGTTCCCCATCTGAGGCCGTTTTGATTGCCGGCAATGTCAACGGAATTTTCAACCAAACCATTATTTGTTTGGTATTCGCTGTTGATGTTTCCCAGGATATGACCTTTAAGAGGCGGATTTGCAGGGATAAGATTTACTACTCCGGCTATTGCATCTGATCCATAAATAAGACTTGCCGGGCCTTTGATGACCTCCACTTTTTCAACAGTGTTCTGATCTACTTCAATTCCATGTTCAGCGCCCCACTGCTGTCCTTCCTGTCTTACTCCATCATATAAAGTGAGAATCCGATTAAATCCTAATCCTCTTATAAATGGCTTTGAAACATTTGGTCCGGTAGTAACTGCACTTAATCCCGGAACATTTGATATCGCATCAATAATATTAGTGCTCAGATTGGATTGAAGATATTGTTTGCTGATGGAAATTATCGGAATAGGATTTCTCTTTAAAGAGGTTGCTTTTGAAGAACCGGTTATGACTATTTCATTTTCTTCCGTAATAGAAATATTCAAACTAAAATCGGCTGTTTTATTTTCATCAAAATAGATATGGTCCACAATAGTCTTGTACCCTATAAATTTTATTTCCACCAAATAAGTTCCCCTAGGGATATTTTTGATCTGATATTTCCCATAAGCATCTGCAATGCTGCCCTTTTTTAAATCGGAGATATAAATAGAGGCACCATCCAGAATTTCATTATTTGTATTGGTGATCTTTCCCGTTAAAGAAAATCGTTCTGCGCTTTTCTGCCCTTCACCCGATAGGAGTGAAAGCGTAAAAACACATAATGTTAGTATATGTTTATAAATGTTCATTGAATGATAATATTATTTAACTGCTGATAATTCACGTGACTTTAGAAATCAATGATATAGCAGTTTATTGTAAAAGATTAAAACAAAAGAATAATTGAGTACTTATGAATAGAGTGGGGGCCCTCTTGACTCAACATGCAAAATGCGGGTAAAATGAAATTCATCCTTTTCCAGAATGGTATATTCTGCATAAAGGATATTGATGCCCGTAATCTTTATGGATTTATTAAAGATGTAAGGGTTAATGACCACATTACTTTCTACATGACAATCAATTCCTGCAACATGTAGTTGAGGCTGATTGGTTTCATAATTGATCGTAACCTGCTGGTCTACGTGATTTGCAAATAAATGGTGTAAAACTTTAATCGGCGTATTGCTTAATGCAAAAATTGCTATAAGACAAACGGTGGTGAAAGTTTGTATGTATTTATTTTTTTTCAATTGAATGCAAAAGTAGGTTTTTTGAAAACAAGATAGTCAATGCGATATCTTAAATAACGCATAAAGTTAAATTCTGGCATGCGGGATTTTGCCTTTTAGAAATAAAAATGTTGTTCACTCATCACAGAATGTTTTTTTATTGTCAGGAATTTTTTGGTGAATTCTACTTCTCGTTTGGGATAGAATGAAATTTTAAAAACCTGGTTATCATTTTTGGCTTAATAAATTTCATTCATATGTTTTAAAAACAGAGGCTTTTACCTTCCGGTACTCAGCGGTTTGACGGTAAAATAAGGTCACCACATTCTTTTCAAAATTTGAATAATGGGTAAATAAAACTTCTATATGTAGGATTTTGGATATGAAAAACCTTGATCAGGTTATTTCTTATAAATGAAAAGCGGAATGGGTTTTGTATCCAAATCTAATACATACTATTTTTCATTTATAAATTTATAAATTATGGCTATCGTAAAAGTGATTGAGGTAATCGCCTCTTCCGAAACAAGTTTTGATGATGCAATTAGAAATGCTGTTTCCGAAGTTTCCAAAACTGTAAAAAACATTGACTCTGTATTTGTGAAAGACTTTAAAGTACATGTGAAAGATGAAAAAGTATCCTCTTTTGGGGTTATTTGCAAGGTGTCTTTCAGAGTTGCTAATTAATGAGCAATAATATTATCGTATTTGTTTTTATGGGAGTCCGACATGACTCCCATAATTTTTTAACAATCTTTTCCGTGAAGCTTTAATATAAACTCTCGTTTCTTTATCGGTTGTTCGTATTTTGCAACCTATTGATTTTTCTATTCATTTATTTAATATCTAATGGTTCAAACAGCAGAAAACATTCGTTTACTGAATGAAAAAATTACTCACTCAGCAACCTTCATTGATAAGATTCACGCGGAACTTGGAAAAGTAATCGTTGGTCAGCAACATATGGTCGAGCGGCTGTTAATTGGTTTGCTTAGTAATGGTCATGTTCTTTTAGAAGGTGTACCCGGATTGGCCAAAACATTGTCGATAAAATCGCTTGCCAGTACGATTAATGCTCAATTTAGCCGCATTCAATTTACTCCGGATTTATTGCCTGCCGACGTGGTTGGAACCATGATTTATAATCAACAAAAAAATGAATTTGTTGTACGCAAAGGACCCATATTTGCAAATTTTATTTTGGCGGATGAAATTAACAGAGCTCCTGCTAAGGTACAGAGCGCATTGTTGGAAGCAATGCAGGAAAGACAGGTAACGATAGGAAATCAATCCTATAAACTGGAAGAGCCATTTCTTGTACTTGCTACTCAAAATCCGATAGAGCAGGAAGGTACCTATCCATTACCCGAGGCTCAGGTGGATCGTTTTATGTTGAAAGTAATTATTGATTATCCGACTAAAGTTGAGGAGCAGGCAATCATCAGACAAAATGTACTGGGTTTAAAGCAGCCGCCAATAAATCCGGTCGTTTCTTCACAGGAAATTCTGATTGCCCGTCAGTTAGTAAGGGAAATCTATATGGATGAAAAAGTGGAGCAATATATTATCGATATTGTTTTTGCTTCCCGTTATCCGGAACAATATAATTTAAGTAAATTAAAAGAGCTTATTTCTTTCGGAGGTTCGCCAAGAGCAAGCATTAATCTGGCTTTGGCTGCCAAAACATATGCTTACCTAAACAAAAGAGGCTATGTAATACCGGAAGATGTGAGAAGTGTTTGTAAGGATGTGCTTCGGCACCGTATAGGTCTGACTTATGAGGCAGAAGCAGAAAATGTAAATGTGGAAATGGTGATCGGGGAGATTTTAAAATCGGTCAATGTTCCGTAGGGTAAATGGTTAACCTGTTAAACGGTTAACTTGTCGAATGGTTCATTGATTAGCTATGTAACCATCGAACAATTACAACAATCACAAAAATTACAAAATCCACAACAATAAAATTGACCACTGCAGAAATCATAAAAAAAGTTAAGGAGCTTGAGATCATCAGTAAAAAGCTGACTACGCATCTTTTTGGTGGGGAGTATCATTCTGCTTTTAAGGGAAAGGGAATGCGGTTTCGGGAAGTGCGCGAATATGATCATGGGGATGATATACGTTTTATTGATTGGAATGTGAGCGCCAGATATGCGCATCCTTTTACAAAAGTGTTTGAAGAGGAAAGAGAACTCACGGTTATTATTTTAGTGGATATAAGTGCGAGTTCCCTGTTTGGAACGTCCATTCAGCGTAAAAGAGATCTGATCACGCAAATTGGTGCTATGCTTACTTTTTCAGCAATAAATAATAATGATAAAGTAGGGGTTGTTTTTTTTAGTGATAAGGTAGAAAAATATATTCCTCCAAAAAATGGAAAGGCACATGCCTTATACATTGTAAGGGAATTATTAACGATAGAGCCTAAAGAGAAAGGAACGAATTTGAATGAGGCTTTACGTTTCTTTTACAGAGCGAACAGACAGAAAAGCATTGCTTTTGTTTTAAGCGATTTTCTAGATGAGAATTATGAACATCGTCTTAGAGTTATAAGCAGAAGGCACGATGTGATCGGTTTGAAAGTATATGATAAAATGGATAGCACTTTACCGGATATTGGAATGGTTAAAATGGAAGATTCCGAAACAGGAAAGGATCTTTGGGTAAATACCTCGGATGCATTAGTCCGCCACAATTTCCATCAGAGTTTTATGGAAAAAAGTGCCGAATGTAAAAGTATCTTTAAAAAGTCCGGCGCAGACCTGTTACACATACGCACAGATGAAGATCATGTGAAAATTTTGCAACAATTCTTTACAAGAAGAAATAAAAAGTAAGTAATCATTGGTGAAAAGAATTCTATTAAAAGTTTTATTTGCGATACTACTTATTGGTGGTGATTACATGTATCATGGCGTTTATGCGCAAACTCCTGTAGTTAAAACATCCGTAGATAAAAATGAGATTTTAATTGGGCAGCAAATTAAATTTAGAGTGGAAATTTCATTTCCAATCAATACATATCATCTTGAATGGTTCACTTTGCCCAATAAGTTAAATCATTTTGATATTGTGGCTAAAGATGATATCGATTCTTCCTTAAATGTCGACTATAATACTTTCGGGCAAACAATCATTTTAACCAGTTTTGATTCCGGAAAACAGTTTATACCCGCAATGCCACTCCGGATTACTTCTATTGAAGGGGGCAAATCGTTTACGATGTACACGGATTCCATTCCGATTATTGTGCGTCATTCACCATTGGATAATGTTCAACCTTTCCATGATATAAAAACGATCATAGAAATAAAAGCAGGATGGGCCTGGTGGGTTTGGGCGCTTATTGTAGCCGGGGTCATCTTATTATTGATATTGATCGCCTACCTGATAAAACGCTTTAGAAAGAAAAAGGGGGAGATCCCGGTTTTCGATTCCAATTTATCGCCGTATGAAGAAGCTGTTCAGGCATTATTGGATCTGCAAAAGGAAGAGCTGTTAAAAAAAGGACAAGAGAAAGAATTTCATTTAGGACTTTCCCGGATTTTTAAGCGCTTCCTATCCAGAAAAATGAATTTGAATAAAATGCATCTTATGACAGATGATGTTTTAATCGAACTAACTCCTCTGGGGATACAAAAATCATCCATATCAAATCTTGCAAACTCTCTCCGTTTAGGAGATGTCGTAAAATTTGCTCAACACATTCCACCAGTTGCTGAAAGTGAAAATTGTAAAAAGGTAGTGGAGGAAATGATTTTAGAATTGAATTCTTCTTTGGATAAAAATGAATTAAATGATCGTTGATTATTTTAAAGATATTGTTTTTGGGCAACTCTGGTTTTTGCTGCTTCTGATCGTTATTCCATTAATGATCCTATGGGAATTTACCAAAGGGAAAAAGCAGGTTGCTGCCATAAAAATGTCTACAACCGGTGGGTTTAAAAGCACACGTTCTCTGAAGAATCTCTTTGTTCATTTCCCTTTTGTATTACGATTGCTGGCATTCACATGTATTATTCTCGCATTGGCCAGACCACAAATTCAATATAGCGAACAGCAAAAGGAGGGAGAAGGAATTGATATCGTTTTATGTATTGATGTGAGCGGAAGTATGACTGCACAGGATTTTTCACCAAACAGAATGGAGGCGGCAAAGAATGTGGCGCTCAACTTTATTGATCATCGTCATTCTGATCGAATTGGTATTGTGATTTTTGCCGGCGAAAGCTTCACGCAATGTCCGCTTACGACAGATTATTTTGTGCTTAAATCGCAGGTACAGCAAATCAGGAATGGGTTGTTGGAAGATGGTACTTCTATCGGCTCCGGCCTCGCTACAAGTGTTGATCGGTTAAGGGACAGCAAATCAAAAAGTAAAGTAGTTATTCTGCTTACAGATGGAGTGAATAACGGGGGACTGATCGATCCATCCACTGCAAAAGAAATTGCCAAAGCCTTTCACGTAAAGGTTTATACAATTGGGGTTGGTACAGATGGTTTTGCACCTACTCCAATAAGTACTCCTATGGGGATCGTCATGCAAAATGAAAAAGTAACCATCGATGAAAAGCTTTTGAAAGAAATAGCAAAAGAAACGGGTGGCAGATATTACAGAGCAACAGACAATCAAAGTCTGGAAAATATTTATAAGGAAATTGATCAGCTAGAAAAATCAAAAGTAGAAGTGACAACTTATTTCAGGTATGTTGAAAAGTTTTATTTATTTGTCTTTCTGGCGATGTTTTTTTTATTCATGGAAGTATTGTTGAGATATACATTATTCAGGAAATTTCCTTAGATAATACCTTTTTTTTATAACAGCTTTACAGGTTATTTATAATATAACAATCAGAATAAACGAAATTGCCCAATATTAAATGAACTTAAATGGTTTGTCCTTTTATTAAAAAATTTCTATGAAAGCACTAGTATATAAATCTACGGGTAGTTGGTATGTAATCAAGAATGAGCAAGGTGAATTCTTTAATGCACGGATAAAGGGGAAATTTAAAATAGATGGGATTACATCTACCAATCCGATAGCGGTGGGAGATTGGGTAGACGTGGATAAGGAAGATATTGCGGAAGAATCTGTGATCATTCATCATATCCATCCAAGAAAAAATTATATCACAAGGCAATCGCCGCATAATAAACATTTACACCATATCGTAGCTTCTAATCTTGATCAAAGCATTTTACTGGCTACCCTTAAAAACCCAAGGACATCCACCGGATTTATTGATCGTTTTTTGGTGGCTTCAGAAGCTTATCGGGTGCCCTCCATCATTGTATTTAATAAAAGTGATTTATACGAGGAGAAAGAAATTCAAAAGTATGATCAGGTGAAAAAGATGTATGAGCGTATAGGGTATCAGGTTTTATTAATGAGTGTGAGTGAACAGACCGGCATTGATGAAGTGCGTGAATTGCTGAAAGACAGAACCACCTTAATCAGTGGTCATTCCGGCGTGGGCAAATCTTCGTTCATTAATGCAATTTTTCCGGAGAAATCAATTAAGACAAAAGAGGTAAGTAGCTGGAGTGGTAAAGGGGTACATACGACTACATTTGCCGAAATGTATGATCTTCCTTTTGGTGGAGAAATTATTGATACTCCGGGTATTCGGGAGTTTGCTTTAATGGATTTCGAACCTTCCGAATTATCTCATTATTTCAGAGAAATGAAAGGAATAATTAATGATTGCAGGTTTAATGATTGTATGCATATTGAAGAACCCGGCTGTGCAGTAAAGGTTGCTGTTGATGAGGGTAAAATAGCTGCGGACAGATATATAAGTTACCTGAATATTCTTGGTTCCATTGAGAAAAAAGAGTGGTAAAAAAAACAGGATCTCTCGCTCCTAAAAAGTTTAAAATAAAATTTTATTTTTCTAATTTCGTCTATCCATCACAGCAATACCTCCGGAGGGCGGGGATTTAATAGGCCCTTTTTACCAACAGCTGTGCAATATCTTCCACTATCTTATTTACTTTGGATACATTTCTTTCATCACTATGAAAAATAGACACACCATTAAAGATGCTGTAGGAAAGTGTTAGAAAATATTTTTTGTATTTGAAATCCCAATTGAGTGTATGCGCATCATCAATCTGATTAATGAAGTTCACTTTCAACTCATCAGAAAGAGTAGTAGCAATGGAATAGAATTTCGAGATACCGCAATTGTCGTCAATCACGGCTTCTGTGCCGCCAAATGGGGTTTTTAAATGGTAACACATAAACGATGTTTTAGTATAGGAATAGGTTAATTATTTTAGTATTTGAATTTTTTTGCTCTTTTAGCCGCTTTCATTGCTTGTTTATCGCCGGATAAAATCCTTTCTGCGCCTACATTCTTTCCGTTTGTTTTGCAACCTAATTTTTGATTGCTGAAAAGAGAACAACTTCCCAACAGATAACCACTCAATACAATAATCAATAATTTTTTCATCGTGTTACAATTTAACCGGCTATTCATTTAATAAACAAATTGTTTGCCCGGATTTTTGCTTTTTATTTTATCTCTTCATACCAACTTGCATACATGAGATAATTATTAGCGATTCTTTCAATTTCTCCCTTAATCAATGATTCCGGAATGTCCTTTACTTTTTTTGCGGGTACCCCCGCATAAATGGTTCCCGGCTCCACAATTGTGTTTTCTAATACTACTGCACCTGCAGCTATAATGCTGTTGCGGCCAATATGTGCGTTATCCATAATGATCGCTCCCATCCCCACCAATACGTCGTCCTCTATAACGCACCCATGTACGATTGCATTGTGCCCGATGCTGACATTATTTCCTACTATGGTAGATGTTTTTAAATAAGTGCAATGAATCACTGCACCATCCTGGACATTTACCTTATTTCCTAAACGAATAAAATTGACATCTCCCCGCAAAACAGCATTAAACCAAATGCTGCAATCATCTCCCATGATGATATCGCCTGCAAGCGTTGCATTCGGGGCAATAAAGCTATTCTTTCCCCATGTTGGTTTTACTCCTTTTATTTCAAAAATATAGGCCATGATTTCTTCTGAAAATTAGTTGTTAGATAATTTGGATTGCTCCGGCAATTCCATTTAATATGGTTGTTGAATTTTGAATTCGGTACTTCAAATGAGATCATTGAATTGCTAATTGGGAACCGTTTATAAATGAAATAAGCAGCGTGGCTATTTCATTTATAACTGTTTGCGGTCAGCACAACTCATCATTCTTTTAGAGATTTATTTTCTAAGCCAGATTTGCGGATTTACAAAATCACTTTCCTGCATTAATATAAAATCAACTCTTCCTCCGCCATCTCCTTCGTCGTCCATTCCTGCCTGTCCTATTGCCTGTCCTGTACTTACTTTGCTCCCATTTTGTACATTCACGGATCTTAAATTACTGTAAACGGTAAAATATTTTCCATGTTTGATATAAACGGCCTGCTTGTCTTCAATGTAACTCACGAGAGTCACTTCACCGTCAAATACTGCTTTTACCGGAGCGCCGATTTTTGCACCTATAGTAACGCCGGAATTATG
>JBDSBN010000068.1:0-6011 GCA_039921585.1 Ginsengibacter sp.
CTACTACATTTCCCTTTACAGAGGCAATAATTTTTACCGGTTCGTTCATTTTCGAATATAAAGTATCGGTACTTATTGAAAATGCGACCTCGGGAGCAGGTAATATATTTGCTTCTTTATTACAAGAGCTTAGTGCCATAACCAATGCCAGAGAAAAGCAGGTTAACCATGTTAGATTTTTTTTCATTTTATTTTAGTTGTTTTTTTATTGTGAGTGTATATTTTTGAATTTATTTTTTATAGAGAAAAGCAAAACCGGAAGGGATATCGCCTGTCCTGACTGACCAGCGTAATTTTCCTTCACGTGAATAACAAAAGAGCGTTCCTGGAGTCACATAATCCTTAGCATCTGTAATGAAAATATTTCCATTTTGAGGATGCACAATTAGCCCGTAAGGAGTGGAGATAGCTTTACCGGTTCCATCTGTAATAAATCCGGAACCTACGGTTAAGGTGTTTGTGTTTATCAGGGAAAAATTTGTCTCATAATCACCGGTATTCATGCTAAACTCATGTTGATACAAGTAAAGTGAATCTCCATTCATAGCCAGGTTCGATGCACCAATCCCAAACTTTTTAGTGACCCTATCTGTTGTAGTATTTACCAGGTACAATGCCGATGGAGTCGTATAATAATCTCCCCTGGAAGTTGCATAAATATTCCCTTTGCTATCGGCTGCCAGACGATGAAGATTAATAGCAACCGGGATTTTTTTTATTTCTTTTTGGGTATTCAGATCAATCACAGAAATAGTACTGTCATAATTAGGAGGACTATATCCACCGGAATTGGCAACGTATAATTTTGAACCTACTACAACAAGTTCTTCCGGATTTCGCCCTACATGAATCGTATCAGTAATTGCCAAAATTGCTGTATCTATTACTGCCACATATCCATCATTGGACGTGACATAAGCGTTGTTTTTATAAAATGCAATGTAGCGGCACTGATTAAGGTGGATGGTTTTAAGAGACTTTACAGAATGAGCATCTGTTACTTCAATCTTATTGGAATTGTTGACAACGATAAATAATTTTGAACCGTAAATTCCCAAATCATTTCCTACATCCCCCAGGCCTTTAACGATCTCCGGATTTGCCTTATTAAAGACATTGAGATACATGGTATCCTTTTCAAAATCATAAAAATCAAGGGATGATTTTGATGAACCCATATTACCTTCATTCAGCACATACAAACCTGTAATCGTTCCCTTGTTTACGGCGGAACTATCCTTAATATCCGGTACAATTACACCGGGATCTACTGGCGCGTCTTTGCGGCAGGATGTAAAAAAAATAATGGCAAGCAGCATCCATGCTGACCATTTCAGAGTAGTTGATTTTCGAAACCAAATTTGTTTTTTCATGTTCTAATTTTTATTAATCATTATAATTCTAGCGCAATGGATACCCTGCAGGCTCTGCCAGGCATCGGGTAATTCAATACCACATCGTAGTATTGATTTGCCAGATTCATCATTTCTCCTGAAATTTTAAAGGTGGATTTTTTATAGAAAAATATTTTGGATAATGCAAGGTCATGTGTGTACCAGGCAGGTACATAATTCGCCGCTATATTCGCCGATTGACTATAGCGCTCTCCGGTATAGATGAAACTATAATTCAGGTTCCAATTTTGGTAACTGACCGACGCCGTAGCAGAACCACTATGTCGCGGGATATAAGGAATTTGATGTTTAAAATTATACCCGCCCGGTGTGACATTCAATGTTTGCTGAAAAGTATATTGAAGACCTGTATTTAAAGAAATACTATCCGTGATCTTCCAGTTTGCATTTAGTACAGCATCTATTCCTTTGATGTCCACTTTTCCCAAATTCATCATGGACCAGCGGAATAGATTCGTTCCCGGTACCGCAACGATTTTATCTTTTATAAAATTTTGATACCCATCGGCAGAGATCGAAAACTTATTCAGAATTCCCTTTTCAACATATTTAAAATAAATAAACCCAATATTAAATTGTTCGGCGTATTCAGGCCTCAATTTTACATTACCGATGAATGTATAATACAGGTCATTAAAAGAAGGCATCCTGAAAATATTCTTATAAAAAGCACGTAAATGAAAATCTTTTGACACCAATGGCTGCCAGCTTAAATTGAAGGCCGGTGTATATTCCTGTTTATTGCCGGCACCCGTAAATTGTTTTACTTTATCATGCACATATGTTCCCAAAATACTTCCCTGAAACTGCAGGCGCGTAAAGCGGATATTGGTGGCAGCTACGGCTAAAAAAGTATTGCGCACCGGATAAGGGAAATGATACAGATTGGCGTTTAAGGCACTTCTTTTATTATCAGCGGAAAGGGAGGCCGTCCAGTTTTTTGAAAACGTAAACTGATTGGCTAAAGAAAAGTATTGTGTCGATTCACGAAAATGGTTATCCAGTTTACCCTCAATATTTTGATAAAATGGATCTAAATATCTGGTATGGGTATTTGAAATTTTAGCGGAAGCTTTCATCTCATACCATGGATTCATTTTCTTCTTCCATGAAAACTGAAGGAATTGATCATCATTCCATAAGCGCTGGTAATTTTGAAAATGATTTGCCACGATAGCTCCCGGAAGACCTCTTTCTGATTGATAAGAATAGAATGTCAATTTCCAAAAACTACTGTCCGGTAGCATTCCATTCAAACCAGCTTCCAGGCGGAAAGAGTGAATATCTGCATTGTGCCTGATGGCTGTTGTATCATAAACGCCGTTTGTATAGCGAAATTTATAGCGTCCATGCGCCCGGGTAATTTCTGAAGAAAGAGTGCTACTAATCTGTTTGCTTATTTTTTGTTGCCAAAAAACAGATGGATTTACAAGTCCGAAAGAACCTGTTTTAAAACGGACTCCAATATGTGTTTTTTCATTTTCTTTAAATTCAGGAAGTTTTGATTCCAGGTAAAGAACAGCGCCCGAAGCAAAAGCCTCCGCAGGTTGAAAAATAGTACTTCTCTGACCATTATAAAGTCCGATGGATTCAATATTATCCAAAGAAAATTTCCCTAAATCTACCTGGCCATTTTGTGCATTCCCCACCTGGAAACCATCATAAAAAACGGCCGTATGATTGGTGCCCATACTGCGCACATCAATTGTTTTCAATCCGCCGATACCTCCATAATCTTTTAATTGCGCCCCGGAGAAAAAACGGACCGCATCAGCCACGGATAAACTATTTAATTTTTGCAAACCTGCCCCATCAATGATTTGTGCAGGCGCGACGACCCTCTCCCGCTTTTCTAAATGGAATGGATAGATCTTAACCTCTTGCAGGCTTTTGAATACTGAAACAGTATCCGTTTTTATTAAAACGGTATCCGCAACTGATTGCTGGGCATACAGATTCCAGGCAAATAAATGATGGAGCAGGATACAGAATCCCACTTTCCAAAGTGAATAATGCAATTTGTCTTATTTACAAATAAATATGCATAGCAATAAGGGAAATAAAATGAGAGAGCTTCCTTGAGCTGTTTCATTTCAAGCTTTAGTCCCCGAAAGCTATGAATGCGAAATGCTAAAGGCAGGTCTTCTGGCTTGCTCCCCTCCGTTCGTCTTCCCTTCTTTATAAGAAAGTGACATGTAGAAACGTTGGTTAATAGAGCTTACAGCTGCGGGACAGCTCCGGATTTACACCGGATTCCCTTTTAATGATTCGTATGAACGAATCAACCGAAAGCGGCGCAAAGGTAGATTTTTAAAAATGAATAAATCAAAATACAAAGAAGATTGGGAATTAAATAGGTGGCCCTGGAATTCATTTACATCAATACAATAGAAGCTTTGAGTTAAAAATATGGGCATAAAAAAAAAGCTAAAAAAAGAATTCCGAATTGGAAAAGACGTTTGGAGGCTATCCAGATATGACAGGTACTATTTTAAGGAAAATGTTTGACTGGGAGTATGCAAAACTGAATGTGGGTCTACGTTTAGAATATGTCGATTATAATCAGGGTAGATTTAAAGAAACAAATGGAAAAATCTCCGATGATGTTTGGTCTTTGACTCCTTCCGTAGCTTTCCGACCGGCAGGAACTACTGTTTTGCGATTGAATTATCGACATATGCAGGAAAGAGATCTATTAGGAAACCCTTTTGAAAAAACCGGAATTATCCAGTTTGGTTTTTCTACTTATTTTTAAAAAGATGAAAAAAGTAGTCCCTCTTTAGCGGATCTGTAAAAGAAAAAGGATAGAATTCACTCTACCCTTTTTCTTTTAAATAAAATTATTTCCAGTCCTTTACTTAAATCCCATTCAATTCAAAAATAGGATCAATTTCAGTACCAGCATCCATATCAAATACAGGATTAATAAGCCCATCGCGCAAATCATAAACCCATCCATGTAAGTGTGGCTTTTGATCTTTTCTCCAGGCTTTTTGGATAATGGGAGTTTTCGCCAGATTTAATACCTGCTCTTTTACATTCAACTCAGTTAAAAGTTGATGGCGCTCCTGAGGAGTAGATAATGCGTCAATTTCCTGCCGATGCATTCTGTACACATTTTTAATATGCCAGATCCACTGATCGATTAATCCATAACTTTTATGATCCATAGCCGCAGATACACCGCCGCAATTATGATGTCCACAGACAATAATATGTTTCACTTTAAGAATCTCTACAGCATATTGTAAGACACTTAACATGTTCAAATCTGTGTGAATAACCAGGTTGCTAATATTTCGATGTACGAAAATTTCACCAGGTTGCGTACCTGTAATTTTATCTGCAGGAACGCGACTATCACTGCACCCAATCCACAGAATTTCCGGTGACTGAAGCTCAATTAATCTTTCGAAATATTGGGGATCTTCCTTTAATTGAGAGCTTGCCCATTGCTTGTTTTTCTTTATTAATTCCTGGTATCTATCCACTGGTTGTTTTTTAATTTGTCAATAATACAGCCTATGAAAATTCTACATTTATTATAATGGAATTCAAAATCCTACATGTTTAGGCCGCCACAAGTACTGATTACCTGTCCGGTTATATAAGAACTCATATCGCTTGCGAGAAATAAAGTGACATCAGCTATTTCTTCTGCCTTTCCAAAACGACCAAGTGGTATCTGACTTAAAAAGGATTTTGCACTTTCTCCTTCTTTCAAATATTCTGTCATATCCGTTTCTACAAATCCGGGAGCGATTGCATTGCACCGGATACTTCTACTTCCTACTTCTGCGGCAATGGATTTACTGAATCCTATAATGCCTGCCTTACTTGCAGCATAGCTACTCTGTCCGGCATTCCCTTTCATGCCTACAATAGAACTCATATTTATTATGCTGCCTTTACGGGCTTTCAACATCGGTTTGATCACCTGTTTAGTCATATTAAAGACACTTGTCAGGTTTGTATCAATCACTTCCCGCCACTGCTCCGCTGTTAATCTGAGCAATAAATTATCCCGCGAAATACCGGCATTATTGACACAAATATCTATCGCGCCAAATTCGCTCATCACATCGTTTACCAGAGTTTCACAATCGCTCAGTATTCCGGCATTGCTTTTATAAGCCTTTGCTTTTATTCCAAAACCTGTTAGTTTTTCTTCCAACGCTTTTGCACGTTCATCGCTGCTTACATAAGTAAAAGCCACATTGGCACCATGCTCTGCAAACTTTACGGCAATAGCCTCACCGATTCCACGGCTTCCACCGGTTACAATAGCAGTTTTACCTTCTAATAATTTCATACAATTTGTTTTAATAATAAGTTCTAATGCTTTTTCTTTCACCTGATGGTGAAAAATATTTTAACGAAGATAACAAGGATGATAAATTAAGAGTCCAATTTACCTGTATATTTTATTTTTTTCCCTTATTCAGAAGGAGCGTTATTTAAATTACATGCTATGATTGGCCTCAAATACGCGAATAAAATTCCCACCAAGAATTTTATAAATATCTTCTTTTGAATACCCGCGCTTCACTAACTCCTTTGTAATTAAAGGATATTTGGTCACATCTGTTATTTCCA
>JBDSBN010000069.1:0-2871 GCA_039921585.1 Ginsengibacter sp.
GCCGTTTCTTTTTCTGTAGCAGCACCTTCTTCATCTTCTGCACCAAACTGGGTTTTTACTTCTGCTGCCAGGGCGATATTTTCTTCATTTAAATACCGGCTAAAGGCTGCCTGAAAACCATGTGTTACAAACACGCGTTCTGCACCGGTGGCTTTCACGGATTGAAGCAAACCGCTCCAATCAGCATGATCGCTTAATGGAAATCCGGCATCCACATTTCTACGCCGGGCATTGCCCCGCACCTGCATCCAGCCGCTGCAAACTCCCGTGGAGTGCGGCGAAAATTTCTTCATCCACGGCGTACCATCTGCTCCCGGTGGAGCAATGACAACAGAGGCTTTTAAAAGTTCTTTGGGAGTTTCAGCAGTGACTCTTTCCACCGGGGTTATATTCCAGCCGGCATCGATGAGGGTTGATTGCATATTATAAATGGCGCCATGTGCAAAGATGGTTTGAGTGGTTTCTTTAATGGCCTGTAATACGCGCTGCGCCTTGCCTAAACTGTAAGCGAGCAAAATGCTTGTACGCCCGTTTTCCTTGTTTCTATTGATCCAGTTGATGATGTTGTTGTAGATCTCCTGCTGTGGTTTCCATTCATAAATGGGTAAACCAAAAGTGGATTCCGTAATGAAGGTATTGCATCGGATGGGCTCAAATTTTCCGCTAAGTCCATCGTCTTCTGTTTTGTAATCTCCACTCACTACCCAAACCTCTCCTTTATATTCTACCCGAATTTGTGAGGAGCCAATGATATGCCCCGCCGGGCGAAAGGATACTTTTACTCCGTTTAAAAAAAGGGTTTCATTCCATTCAGTGGTTTGGAAAGAATTTTCACCCAGCCGCAATTGAAGAATGGGCTTTGTATATCGGTGACATAAATAATGGTCATGACCAAAATAAGCGTGGTCGCTGTGTCCGTGAGTGATCAATGCCTTCTGCACGGGTTTCCAGGGATCTATATAAAAATTTCCTGCTTCGCAGAAAAGACCTTTTTCGGTAAATGAAATGAGATCGGGCATTTTTATGGAAATGCAAATAACCTGCCGATTGTCTATAGAGTTGAATTGCTGAATGGTTGGATGGTTGGATGGTTGGATGGTTGAATTGCTTAATTGTTGGACGGTTGAATTGTTATATGGTTGTATGGTTGAATTGCTGGATGATTAAATCCCAAATCCCAAATCCCAAATCCCAAATCCCAAATCCTAAATCCTTAATCATAAATCCTCCATCCTCAGTCCTCAGTCCTCCATCAATTATAATAATACAGAAGTTACATCAGACTTTATGTACATTGCGGACATTAAATGAAAATATACATAAAGTTCATGGTCAGTTTGCGCTGCAAAATGATGGTGGCGGATGAATTAAAGAATCTTGGCTTGCAATATATTTCTATTGATTTGGGAATGGTTGAAATAATGGAAGACTTAAGTCTATCCCAACATGAGCAGCTGAAAAAAAATCTCCTAAGATCCGGGCTTGAATTATTGGATGATAAGAAAAGTATTCTGATAGAAAAAATAAAGAATGTAATCACTGAAATGATTCATTATACGGATAAATTGCCTGAAATAAATTTTTCGGATTACATCAGTGAAAAATTAAATTACGATTATACCTACCTGGCCAATGTGTTTTCGGAAGTGAAGGGAATCACGATCCAGCAATTCATTATCATTCAAAAGATAGAAAGAGTAAAGGAACTGTTATTGTATGATGAGCTTAATCTTACTGAAATCTCATATAAATTACAGTACAGCAGCGTGGCGCATTTATCAAATCAATTTAAAAAAATTACCGGTCTATCTCCATCATTTTATAAGCAGCTTAAGGATAAACGGAAAGTGAACCTGGAGAACGTCTGAGATGTTTGTTTAAACACGAATTTTTAAGCGTGAATCACAGGAATTGTTTCATTTCAACGTAGTTTCCTCCAAAATATCAAGAGGTGGCCTTGTTGAAATACCACCAAAAGTATAGACACGAATTTAGGCACGAATGGCACGAATTGTTCTAAATGACTTCATAGTTGTTTTTTCAAAACGCTGGGCTGAGCTTGTGCAATACTGCTAAATAGCTTCCTATGGCAAGGTGATCTTACAGCGTTATATCCTTGATACAGAATAATCTCATAGACTTTGCCATCGGGAAAATCCTTGTTTATAAATCCCGCTGTAAATAAAATTTCAATTTTCAGGGTCAGAGCGGATACGTGGCTGATCGTTCAGGCCTCCGAAAGGCCGATGCAGGCAGCGGAAGAAAGCGACCTTATAAAACAATTTACTTTTTTTCCCTAGCAAACAAAAAAAAACTCTCCGGCGTTCAGCTCATTCTAAAAAGAAATTATCCATCCGGGTTCTTCTTTCACCCTTTACGAATACCATTTATTCTCCTTGTGTGAATGATGTAACTTATTGTCATAAGAATGTAACATTAATGAAGAACGGTTATATAATTTTGCAGAGCAATTAATTATATATTTTAAAATAAACTATGAAACAACAAATTTACCTTTCAGGTATCAACTCACCTTATAAGAGCTTTTCCAAAATTCCAAACTTTACAAGGATTTCCATATTACTACTTTTCATTTTTGCAGGCGGCTGTAAAAAGGTAACTGAAGAAGTTGGCACTAAAGGTATTTGTCCGATAGTTGTTTCCACAACTCCTGTGAGTGGAGCGACCAATGTATTACTCACCACGAAAGTAACAGCTACTTTTAATGAGGAAATGAATCCTCTAACAATTAACACGACAACATTTATTATAAAGCAAGGCACCATCCAGGTAGCAGGAACAGTAACCTACACCGGAATGACAGCTACTTTTACCCCTGCGAATCTTCTTGCAGCCAACACCGTTTATACC
>JBDSBN010000070.1:0-15288 GCA_039921585.1 Ginsengibacter sp.
ATAATTATTAAAGAATTCTTTTTTATCAAGCGATTGGAATACGCGGTAATATCTCCATGGATACCCTCCATACAACTCATCTCCTCCTGTGCCCTGCAAACAAACTTTTACAAACTTACTTGCCAATCGGCTGATATAATAATTGGGATAACTCATTCCTACCCGCAGATCTTCCAGGTGCCATACCACCCTGGGTAAACTCCAACGGATATCACCTGCATTCAACACCTGTTCATAATGCTCGGATTTTATAAAATTTGCCGTTAGTTCTGCATCTATTCTTTCATCAAAACCAGCTTCATGACCTTGAACTTCGCTCATTTCAAATCCGGCTGTAAAGGTGTAGAGCCTGGGAACATGCTTACTTGCCAGCACACTCAAAGATCCGCTGTCCATGCCTCCGCTTAAATAACTGCCTACAGGTACATCGGCTACCATTTGTCTGGCAACAGCATTGGACAAAAGTCTTTTGGTTTCTGATTTAGCATCTTCGGCAGTCATTTTTTCATCTGGCTGACTAAAATCGTGATCCCACCAGGAATGATGACGAAAATCTGTTCCGGTTTCTTCGTTTATTTTAATAGTATTTGCTGGCGGAAGCATGATTACTCCCTTAAATAAAGTTTGGTAAGTAAAAATATTCTGAAAGGTAAAATATTCATTTAATGCCTCCAGATTCACTTCTACTTTAAAGGCGGGATGCTGCATGAAGGCTTTTATTTCTGACGAAAATAAAAGTGTATTTCCATCGTGCCAATAATACAAGGGTTTAGTACCAAACCGGTCCCTGCTGAGCCAAAGTGTTTTGGAAGATTTATGCCAGGCAGCTATGGCAAACATCCCATCCATTCTTTCAAAAAATGTTGGGCCATAGGCTGCCAATCCTTCAGCGATCACTTCTGTGTCATTGGTAGAGACAAATTCATGTCCCCTGGATTGCAATTCTAATTTTAAACTTTCGAAATTATAAATACAGCCATTAAAAATAACCACCCAATCTCCATTATGAGAAGCCATGGGTTGCGCTCCTTTTGATGAAATATCCAGGATGGCCAAACGCCGGTGACCAAGAGCTACATATTCATCTGTATAAATACCTTCCCCATCAGGTCCGCGGTGAGCAATAGCCTCCGTCATCCCTTTAATAGTTTGATGAGCTATAGGTTGTTTATTGAAATTGTATATGCCTGTAATTCCGCACATTTATCAGGTATCAATTTTATTTACATGATGAAATATATAATCAAAATCATTCTTCACTATTTCAAATGGCCTTTACAAGCTTCCCATTCTTCAATCTCATAAGGGACAGACCTAAAGGGATGTTTTTTTTCACACTTACCCTATTTTTTATCCAGACCGGTTGCAATGCGCCAATCGATCAATTTTTGTAATCCCTGTTCTAAATTGAAAGAATATAAAAATCCTAATTCCTTTTCAGCTTTCTCTTTACTTCCAATCCTGTTTTGTACCAATGCCCTGGCATCATCTGCACTGTAAGGCTTATAAATAACTTTGAGGTTCGAATTTTTTAATTTCAAAATGGTATCACAGAGTTCCTTTATAGAGGTTTGTACTTCTGTTCCTACATTGTACATCCCAAATGTCACCTCTGATTTCATAGCGGCTACATTGCATCTTGCCACATCTTCCACATAAATAAAGTCGTAAGCCTGGCTCCCGTCACCATTGATAACAGGAGCTTCATTCGCTTCAATTTTATTCAGCATAATGGGTACAACTCCTGTATAGGCAGCAGTCTGATCCTGGTTAGGACCATACACATTCATATACCGGAGACCAATTACCTGCAAGCCATATCTATCGTTAAAAGCAGCGGCCATAGCTTCACCGGCAATTTTTGTGGCGCCATAAAAATTCTTGTTATTAAATGGATGGCTTTCCGTCATAGGAAGCTCTACAGCATCTCCATAAACGGAGGCGGAGGAAGACCAAACTAATTTTTTGATATTATTATTTACACATGCTTCCAAAACATTAAAGGTGCCTGCAATGTTTACTTCGAAAGCTGTACGCGGATAATCTTTGCAATGCAAAAGCCACATGGCAGCCATGCAGAAAACATAATCCTTGCCTTTCATGGCATCATTCAAAATATCAATCTCGCGGATATCACCGCCGATGGGAAAAAATGTGCAACGAGGATCCTTTAATGATTCTTCCAGGTATTCTTTTTTCCCACGGGCAAGATTATCATAGACAACAACTTCGGCTACATCTTCTTTAAGCAATTCAGAAACGACATAGCTCCCGATAAAACCTGCTCCGCCAATCACTAATATTTTTGAGTTTTTAAGATCCATATTTATTATTTATTTTTTCCTTTATGAGGAAAAAGCTTCAAATGTGAGTCAAACGTTTTTTTTTGTAAGATTGTTGAGCTATGGTATCTCCTCGTAACTATTAGCCTAAAATCTTTCATTAATCATTAAATTTAATGCCTGGTCCTATTATTATTTAGGGAATACCTTGAAATTTTAATCAATATAGTTTATTCCGGAAATTTTGAGGTTAGCTCTGTAAATTCTGGCAGCCAAAAGTTTGCAATTAAATATAACTGTTTTATTAAGCACATATTATTATACAGAATAAAAATAATTCTTTGGGCAGCAAAAGTACATAAAATACATACATTATTATATTAAATAAATTTACTTATCCTTTCTGAACACATATTTTTTAAGCCTGGTTATTTTAGTAAATTTCCTGCCATTAATATTCCCCAGGATTTCATTCTCCCATCTGTAAAAGTTCTATTTCCGGTTTCATGCTCATATTCTTTTTTACTAATGATATTTTTCTGATACAGAATAATTTTACTTTCGTGGATCATATCTTTCATCTGCTGATTGACAATCCAATTTTTCTGGGGTGGTTCATACCCTATTTTATCCTTTCTCCAGGTAATTGGTTCCGGTAATAAATCTTCAAAAGCCTTTCTCATAATCCATTTGGTCCATCCACTGTGTATTTTTAAATAAGGCGGAAGCGAGAATACAAAATCGACCAGCTCATGATATAGAAACGGTAATCTTACTTCCCTGCTGTGTGCCATACTGTTGCGATCACAAAATCGAAGAAGATTCTGGAGATCCCCCTGATAAAGACTTTGATATAAAACACTGCTCAGACCTTTAAATTCTCGTTCAGGAATGGAATACTGCTTAAAATTATCATCGTAAAACTCTTTAGAAAAGAAAGGCGATCTTTGATGATGGTAATATTGTAAAACACTTTTTGCAGGTTTTAGCAGGCCAGGAATTCTGGAACGAACATAATACCTAAGATCCTTTTTAATCACCGGGTTAACCATATTATCTTTATGTAATTTTAAATAGGCCGCGTATTCCGAAGCGTATCTATCCGGATAGTTTATTCTCAGGTCATTAAAATACTGATTAAAATAAGGGTGATACCCGGCCAGGTATTCATCGGCACCTTGGCCATCTAACAAAACCGTTACATTATTTTCTTTGGCCAATCTCATTACACAGTATTGGACATATATACTGGCACTTCCAAAAGGTTCTTCCTGGTGCCGAAACATATCTTCAAAATCATTTATTAATCCTTCAGCCCCAGGAGTAATAAAATGCGGCAATACATTGGTTTTATTAATGACAAAGTCCATGTATTGTCGCTCATCTTTTGCGAATCCCGGGAAAACTGCAGAAAAGGTATTTTGTTTTTGATGGGTACTTCTTTTTAATTCATCTATAGCACAAACCACAAGACTACTATCCAAACCGCCACTTAAACTACTGCCAACGGCTACATCACTACGCAAACGACGGTTTACCGAAGTGTAAAACAATTCACGAAACCTTTCTATAGCCTGATCTTTTGTTATGGAGTGGTTGATATTTTCCGGGTGAATATCATAGTATCGATTAATGGATAATTCGCAATTTTCGATTGACAATTTACCATAATGACTATTCGGAAAGTTAGAGCAATGATGATAAAAAGTTTCAGACAAATCCTGTTGGTTGTGAATA
This sequence comes from Ginsengibacter sp., assembly GCA_039921585.1. GTDB lineage: Bacteria > Bacteroidota > Bacteroidia > Chitinophagales > Chitinophagaceae > Ginsengibacter. The sequence continues at coordinate 4,020 of JBDSBN010000070.1, forward strand.
GATCCGTCACTCAGGTAAGAGAACAACATCCGATTATTTACTTCTTTTTGAACTCCGGCTGCCCAAAGACATTTCATTTCACTTCCAAACAGAAAATGCTTTCCCGGTATATAGCTGTAATAGAAAGGTTTTTCACCAAATCTGTCCCTGGCAATAAATAGTTCATTTTGGTCTTTATCGTACAAAGCAAAAGCAAACATACCATCCAACATGCCTAAGCAGTCTTCTTTTTTGTAATCATACAGGGCCATTAAAACTTCCGTGTCACTTTCCGTTTTAAAGGTGTATCCTTTTTTAGAAAGTATCGCTTTAAGTTCTATATAATTGTATATCTCTCCATTAAAAACAATCGTATACCTGCTTGAAAAATGCATCGGCTGATCAGCCTGGTGACTTAGGTCAATTATGGAAAGCCGCCTGTGTCCAAAACCAACTTTTCCATTTTCACTAATCCAGTGCCCCTCGCCATCAGGTCCCCGATGGGCGATAATGCCTGTCATTTTTTTCAGTAGTGGAAGATTTACCTTCTGTATTTCAGGAGAGATTATTCCTGCTATTCCGCACATTTATTAAAAATTTATACACGTTCTTAACTGAAATGATTTTCAAACATTCACATGGTATTTAAATGCTCTAAATATCAAATCATTGCAACAAAGTTGCATTATTTTATGGGATGACAGGCAGCAATAAATTACCCAGGAAGAAAAGTAGATTTATTTGTGTTTTTATTGTTCTTACTTTAGTTGTTGGAGATGCTTATTTAAAATTCCGAATCCCATGCACCACCTCAATCGCTTTCTTTGTTTCTGATATAGGAAATCCTCTTCCAGCAATGATCTCCTCATATGACCTGGTATGTAATTCCGTAAAACCATCACTAAACTCAAATGAGTCACCATCAATGGTGAGAGTTCTGTATGTACGTAAGCCGGCCATCTTAGCCTCTTTGGGTAACTCATCTGAATTTATGCTAAGCATCCAGTCCACAGATGCTTTTTTTAATTCTAAATGTCCGGATGCGGAAGCGGGAGTTAATTTGGTGACAATATTTTGCTCTACATCTCCAAATATCCACATCAGCATATCGAAAAAGTGAACGCCGATATTGGTAGCAATTCCACCACTTTTTTCTATGTCTCCCTTCCAGCTTGTGTTATACCAATTTCCTCTGCTGGTTATATAAGTGAGATTTATGTGATGCTTGTGATCACCTGGTAAGGAATCAATTTTTTCTTTTAAGGCAATGATAGCCGGGTGGAGTCTTAGTTGTAAGATGGTAAAAATTTGACCACCAGTTTCTTGTTCCATTTCCATTAAGGCATCTACATTCCAGGGATTTAAAACGACAGGTTTTTCACATATAACGTTTGCGCCTACACGAAGCCCGAAACGAATGTGTGAATCATGTAAATAATTAGGACTGCACACACTTACAAAATCGGTTTTAATACCCTGCCGTTTTAATTTTTCTACATGCCGGTCGAATCGTTCAAATTCTATAAAAAAATCTGCCTGAGGAAAATAGCTATCCAGAATTCCCACTGAATCATGTTTGTCTAAAGCCGCAATCAAATTGTTTCCCGTATCTTTTATTGCCCGCATATGTCGTGGAGCGATATACCCTCCCGCACCTATAAGTGCAAAATTTTTCATACTTACTACTTATTAAAAATACTTACTTAAAATAAATTCCAATTTGGCGGGGAACTTTTTGTAAAGTAACAATGATGCTTCTCTAAAACAATACATCGGTGAAATTATTTTGTTCTTTTTACAAGATTGTTTTCCAGGATATATTCCTGTCCGCTCTCTGCACAAATTGCTTTATTCTCTTCATTAAAATTCAATTTATGTCCATACTCACTCATCCAACCTTTCTGCCTGCCTGGATTACCAATTATTAAAGCAAAAGCAGGAACATCTTTAGTCACCACAGCTCCGGCTCCGATAAAGGCATATTCACCAATAGTGTTTCCGCAAACTATCGTTGCATTAGCTCCAATACTTGCTCCTTTTTTGATCAGGGTCTTCTTGAATTCTTCTTTTCTGCTGATGGCACTTCTGGGATTTATCACATTTGTCAATACCATACTTGGTCCGAGAAATACGTCATCTTCACAGATGACGCCTTCATATATGCTTACATTATTTTGAACGCGCACATTATTTCCTAATATTACTTTGGGAGAGACTACAACATTTTGTCCAAGGTTGCAGTTTTTACCAATAATGCAACCCGTCATTACATGGCTGAAGTGCCATATTTTAGTTCCTTCTCCGATTGTGCTGCCCTCATCTACAAATGAAGAAGGATGAACGTAATAATTCATAATTCAATTTATTTTTCAAGATTTCTTAAATAGTCTCCATAACCGCTTTTAGCAAATTTCTCAGCAAGTTTATTAAGCTGCTCTTTCTCAATAAAATGCATTCTGTAAGCAATCTCCTCCAGGCAACCAACTTTAAGTCCCTGGCGTTTTTCTATTACACGTACAAACTCCGACGCATCATGTAAGGATTCAAACGTGCCGGTGTCCAGCCAGGCAAAACCACGATCAAGAACGGCTACTGTTAGTTTTTTATTTTTTAGGTACACACGATTTACGTCTGTGATTTCATATTCACCTCTTGGAGATGGAGTTATGTTTTTAGCTATATCCACCACACTATTATCATAAAAATATAAACCCGGAACAGCAAATTTTGATTTTGGATTCTCCGGCTTTTCTTCAATACTGATCGCCGTCATTTCTTTATCAAACTCTACCACACCATATCTTTCAGGGTCAGTTACCGGGTAAGCAAAAATGACTGCTCCATCCGGATTGGCGGATCGTTGAAGCAGGTTGGAAAAGCCGCTCCCATAAAAAATATTATCTCCAAGAACAAGTGCCACGGCATCTTTTCCAATAAATTCTTCACCGATTACAAATGCCTGCGCAAGTCCGTTTGGAACTTCCTGTACAGCATATTCCAGTTTACAGCCCCATTGGCTTCCATCGCCTAAAAGCTTTTTAAATTGACCCTGGTCTTCTGGTGTGGTAATGATCAATATTTCCCTGATACCCGCGAGCATAAGTGTTGAAAGCGGATAATAGATAATGGGTTTATCATAAATGGGCATCAATTGCTTACTTATACCCATTGTAATGGGGTATAATCTTGTACCACTTCCTCCTGCCAGAATAATTCCTTTCATCTTATTTTTTTTATTTCTATTTAAACAGTATCTGAATCACTATAACTGATATACCAGTTTTTTATTTTAAGAATATCATTTTCAAATTTACTCTTTAGAACTTTCACGATGACTCCTAATTTTTGCGGACGAATTTTCTCCGGGAAGTTATAATACCCTGCTTTTTTGAAAACCGGGTAATTAAATGAATGTGTGTAGCACCAGGCCAAAATCACATCTGCCTTATTCTTTTTCAGAATCCGGGTCGAAAATCGTAAAAGTTCCTTTCCGGCCTGCTTGCTTTCCGGATCAAAAAGAAGTTCCATCAGGTAGCCTACTTTGCCACCATGTTTATTTTTTAAAGTAAAAATAACAATCCCTTTTAAGTCTGAACCCTCATAATATCCATAGCACAAATAATCAGCAATTGGTTTATTAATGAATCTCCAATTCATGTAAGCTGCGTCACGGTTCACACCAATGAGGATATGTTTATTTATTTTATTCCAAAGTAGTTCATACCTTTTATCAAATTTGTTGAGTTTTTTTATAGAAGTATTATTGAAGAGTTGTATTTCAGTATCTGCATTTACTGCGCAATTACTGTCCTCATCTATATTTACTTTATTTTTATTAGCGAGTTTTTTAAGGAAATATGAAATCTTCAGCGGCTTTATTAAAAAAGGAACCTCACCAAAATAAGTAAAACCTAATTTTTTGACAAAGCCTTTTACTGAATTTTCATTGGGGAAACCAAATACCAGCTCATTTCCTTTGGTTGTTTCTTTTTCAGCCAGTTTCGTGGCAAGCCGGATAAATAAGCCCTTGCCCCGATGTCTGTGATCTGTTAAGGTGTCGAAGGATTGTAAGCCGGATATATTCGTATCCATACATTTTAATACAGTGGGTAAATAGGTATAAATAGCAGCTATATTTCTACTTTCCGATTCAATCGCATATAAAATAGATCGTTCCCCTCTTAAATTATCCTGGTGAAACCATTTCAATAACTCCAGGTTCTTCTCACTTACATTTTGATCAAAACAATCCTTGTATTTCTGTAATTCCTCATCACTGGCAACTCCTTCTACAATATCATATTCTGGTTTGTTTTCTTTCATTATTCGCAGACTTTAATATTCACTAATAGATTTCGACTCAAACCCATATTCCGATTTGTAGACAGAATATAGCTTTAAAATCTTTTCTAAAAAGAGTAAATTTTCATTCGTGTTTTTTCCAAAATTATGAGGATGCCACCATATATGGTAATTTTCTTTATTTTTTGCTGCGTGAAACATCGCATTTCTTATCCTTCTGAATCGTAAAAATTCAAATATTTTCAACTGAGAAGCATACGGTCTTAAAAAAAGACTTGCCGGAATATTCTTTAATCCACGCGCATTTGACTGTGGGTATGAAAAAGTATTATGCCCGGTAAGATTAAAATAGGCATCTGCAAGCCGGATGATTCTGATACCAAAAGTTTCTGCTTTATAATTACGGGGCTTATAAAGCCAGCCTTGGGCATTCCCTCTGTAATAATGAATTCCTAAAGAACTTAGGATAGAGAGATGTTCCTCATTATATTGATTTCTCGGAAATACAATACTTCTGCATTGTCCGCTTATTTTTGCCTGAGTCTTTATTGCGTAATCGATGTCCTCTCTAAATTCAAAATTCGTCTGACCTTTTTCTAATCCAAAATAATGACTGTAAGTATGCGTGGCGATTTCCTGGAAGGGAGTGCTTTTAATCAATGAAATTGCCTCCGGCGCAAAGTGGAATTTTTCCTCCAGTTCGTTGTTTTTCAAATAATTGTAAGGATTAAAAAGGGCATTGGAGTAGGACGGAAGAAGGGGAGGCAGGTTTTGTAATAATTCTTCCTTGTTATTAAAGAATAAAAACCCCACAACTGCCCACGTGGCATGAATTTGATATTTCTCAAATAATGCTAAAATGCGGGGAATTACCTGATGGACATTAGCCAGGTTTTCCCGATAGGAATTTATTGTTTGAGTATCCCTCATTCCCCAATAGAGTTCCATATCCAATGAAATAGTAAGGCTTCCGGTTTTGTTCATTCTTTTCAAATTATAATCGGGATTTTCGGGTTCCTTTGCACCTTCAAAGGAACCTTCAATATCCGGTATAATGATGATTTTTAAGTAGTTAAAAGTACTAAGATCGTTCAAGATATTAGTACCTATTTTATTTTGGAATCTATGCTGTAGACATGCTGTCAGGGCATTTCTACTACTGTATTTAATTTATCTCTACTTCCCATATTGCTGTTCGTAATAACTTAGATAAGCTCCGCTGGTTACGTCTTCAAGCCACTCTTCATTTGCCAGATACCAATCAATTGTTTTTGATAATCCTTCTTCGAATTGTAGGGAAGGTTTCCATCCAAGTTCTTTCGTTAGTTTTTCCGGGTCTATTGCATATCTTAAATCATGGCCTGCTCTGTCTTTTACGTAAGTAATCAGTTTTTCTGAACTGCCTTCTTCCCGTCCAAGTTTTAAATCCATTTGCTTGCATAATTCTTTAATGATGTCAATATTCTTCCATTCATTATGCCCGCCAATATTATACGTTTCTCCATTTCTTCCATTATGAAATATGGTATCAATCGCATTGACATGATCCTCTACATATAACCAATCCCGCACATTTATTCCTTGTCCATAGATCGGTAATGGTTTGTTATGGATTATATTATGAATGCAAAGAGGAATGAGTTTTTCAGGGAAATGAAACGGACCATAATTGTTGGAACAATTTGATACGATTACGGGCAGATTAAAAGTATGGTAGTAGGCACGCACAAAATGGTCTGATGACGCTTTTGATGCAGAGTAAGGACTTCTCGGGTCATAAGGAGTTTCTTCTACAAAGAAACCTTCGTCTCCCAGGCTACCATAAACCTCATCCGTAGAAATATGATAGAATAATTTTCCATCCAGATCATTCTTCCAGGATTCTTTTGCTTGTTGTAATAAGGTGACTGTTCCCAGCACATTTGTTTTTACAAAAGAAAGCGGATCAGTGATGGATCGGTCAACATGACTTTCGGCAGCGCAATGTAAAACTCCGGTGAAGGAGTATTTTTCGAATAGTTGTTTAATCAACTCCGAATCTTCAATATCGCCTTTTACGAAAGTGTAATTTGGTTTTTCTTCAATATCTCTTAAGTTTTCCAGATTACCGGCATAGGTCAGTTTATCCAGGTTTACAATTTGGTAATCAGAGTATTTGTTTACAAAAAGTCGTGTAAGATGAGAACCAATAAAACCTGCTCCTCCCGTAATTAAAATTGCTTTATGCATATTTATCTCTTTGTTTTAAATGTGGGCAAAAATATAATATTATAATGGCATTATATTCATAAAACGTCCTCTTTTAAATATAAATCTATTTATTCCCGAATATAGGTAAATTCAATACTTGGTTTTATGTCCTTTATAAAGAAACTAATTTCCTTAAAGGCAATATTAAAAATAGAAAATTTCAGTAAAAAGGTAATAGTCTCTATTAGAGAAATCTACATTTTGTTTTTGATAATTTCTACAATTTCTTTTGCAGCATTTCCGGTTCCGTATATATCCGGAATATAAAGGCCGGGTACAATATTTAGTTCCTTTTTAATTTGGTCAATATTATCAAAAACCAAGGTGTTCCAATTATTATTGAGCGTTTCAATCCATTCTGTTTCACTTCTTAGAGTGATACATTTTTTTTGCAACATATATGCTTCCTTCTGCATTCCGCCACTATCTGTGATTACTGCTTCTGCATATTTTTGATAAGAGAGTGATTCCACATAACCAATCGGGTCAACAAAGTGAATATTTTTGAATTCCTTTCTTTCTAATCCAAAGGAATCCATTCTGGAAACTGCTCGGGGGTGTACCGGAAAAATTACGGTTTTGCCCAGTTCATTCAATACTTTTAAAATGTTTTCCAGCCGGTCTTTGTCATCCGTATTATAAGGACGATGAAGTGTCGTAAAATAGTATGGCTGATCGAAAAGTCTTTTAATACCATCTTTTACAAGGTGCAACGTATCGCACATCACATCGCCGCTTAAAAAAATACCTTCATGGCGAATCCCTTCTAATTCAAGATTTTCGATAGCTTGTTTTGTTGGACAAAATAGCAAAGTGGAAAACTCATCTGCGACAATTCTATTGATTTCTTCAGGCATGGAGCGATTAAAGCTTCGAAGCCCGGCTTCAATATGAATAATGGGGATACACATTTTTGCACCTACTAAGGCGGCGGCTAGAGTACTATTCGTATCTCCATATATTATAAGCGCATCCGGTTTTTCCTGATTACATATCTTTTCTATTTCTGTCATCATGATGCCGGTTTGCTCGCCCTGCGCCTTACTTCCACCAATATTAAATAAAAAATCGGGTGGCGGAATATTCAATCCATTAAAAAAAACATCACTCATGTTTTTATCATAATGTTGTCCGGTGTGTAGTGTCAGCGCATTAAAATGCTTTTGCAATTCCAATTGCATAGGAGCATGTTTTATAAATTGAGGTCTTGCTCCTATGACAGATAATATTTTTTTCAAAAGGCGGTATTTATTTTGAGCAAATTAAGGAGGAATTTTTGGTATTCCATATTTGATAAAATTTAAATGTTTGTTTTTTTAGGAAAAGCACTTTTCGCAATATGGATCCATTTCAGGCAATTCTAATAGCTACTTTTACATCTCAAATTCTTCCTATCTAAGTGTATGTTAACAAATTCCATTGATTAGAGCATAAATTATTTGAAATATGCACCCTACCTTTGCCGCTTATGCATTACGCTTCAGTAGAAAATTTAAGTAAATCTTTCGGAATCCGGAATCTTTTTCAAAACATCAGCTTTCATGTGGAAGAGGGGGATAAAATTGCCTTTGTGGCCAGGAATGGAACGGGTAAGTCCACATTATTGAAAATCCTGGCCGGGGCAGATACGGCAGACAGTGGAACTGTGTGGGTCCATAAAGATGTAAAAGTAATTATGCTCTTGCAGGATACGGCATTTGATAATGATAAATCGATTTGGGACAATGTGCTGAATATAGATAATCCGGTAGTGCGATTGGTAAAGGAATATGAACAACTTTTGGAAGAGGGAAGTAAAAATGAAATCCGTATTGCCGAGTTGATCAACGATATCAGCGAAGCCAATGCCTGGAATTTTGAAAGTGAATTACAGCAAATCCTGGGTAAACTTAATTTGCATAATCTCAATGAACCAATCAGTAATCTGAGTGGTGGACAAAAGAAAAGAGTTGCCCTGGCGCAGGTATTAATAGAATCTCAGCTTCACGAAGGGAAGTGTCTGATGATATTGGATGAACCTACCAACCACCTCGACGTAGAAATGATCGAATGGCTTGAGGGATATCTGGCTAGTGCCAAAAGCACTTTGTTACTTGTAACGCATGACAGATATTTTTTAGACACAGTTTGTAATGAAATTATTGAACTTGATGATGAAAAGCTCTACGTTTATAAAGGTGATTATGATTATTTTTTAGAACAAAAAGCTTTGCGTCAGGAAGTTCAGCAAAGTGAATTACAAAAAGATAAGAATATCTTCCGCAAGGAATTAGAATGGATGCGCAAACAACCAAAAGCGCGAACGACTAAATCCAAAAGTCGTCAGGATGCTTTTCAGGAAGTATCAGAACGGGCGAATTTTAAGAAGGAAGTCAATGAAGTTTCTCTTCAGGTGAAAATGACCCGGATGGGCGGAAAAGTGCTTGAGATGAAAAAAGTGCATAAAAATTATGGGGATAAAGTGATCATGAAGGGTTTCGATTATACTTTTAAAAGAGGAGAAAGAATCGGAATTGTAGGAAAGAACGGAACCGGCAAGTCGACATTTTTAAAAATTGCTCTGGATTTAATTCCGCCGGATAGTGGTAAAATAAATCATGGCGAAACCGTTGTATTCGGTAATTTTTCTCAGGATGGATTGGAATACAAAGAAGATAAACGAGCGATAGAATATGTCAAAGATTTTGCGGAGTTTTTTCCATTAGCTGATGGAAGTAAAATCAGTGCGGGTCAGTTTATGGAAAAATTTGGGTTTAATGCTCAGCAGCAATTTACCCCGCTGAGTAAATTAAGCGGCGGCGAAAAAAGAAGATTGCAATTGTTAAGCATTCTTTTTAAAAACCCAAACTTTTTGGTTTTAGATGAGCCTACAAATGATTTGGATCTTCAAACTCTGCGTACATTAGAAGAGTTTTTGCAGGACTTTCCGGGTTGTATTTTAATAGTGAGTCATGATCGGTATTTTATGGATAGACTGGTCGATCATCTTTTTGCTTTTGAAGGCGAAGGGGTAATCAGAGACTACCCCGGGAACTATTCACAGTACCGGTTGTGGAAACAAATGGAAGATAGTAAAGAAGCTTCCTCCAGTCAAAAGCCTTCTCCGGCAGCAAATGTGGTTTCAAAAAAGGATGAAAATAGTTCGGGCACTAACCCTGAAAAATTATCTTTTAAAGAGAAAACTGAATATGAAAACCTTGGGAAAGAGATTCCTAAATTAGAAAAGGAAAAGAAATTGCTCGAGGTGAAAATGAGTAATGCCGGCGATGAGTATGATAAGCTTCAGGAAATAGCTGAAAAGATCGGCGATCTCATTGTACAAATTGATAAAAAAGAATTGAGGTGGTTGGAATTGAGCGAAAGGGCGGAAATAAAATAAGGATCACTTCGTGAAATGACAGCTAATATTTAAGCTTTTAAATTTTCATTTGAAATCATGCTGATTGCTATTAATACAATTTTTTTTAATCGGGAAAATGAACTGGATTTTCTAAAAAAAATATTGAATGTATTGATACCGGCTCATCCGGAGCATCAATTTCTTATTATCTCTGAAAAAGATATCATTTTAGAAAATTGTCCAAATGTCTCTTTTGTCCAAATCGGAGTTCCTCCTTCCAATTATACCCGCTGGCTGATTTGGATCTATTTTAAATTAAAAAAGGTGTTCAAAGAACATCGTCCGGATTTGGTCCTTAACACGGGTGAGCCTATGATCTCCCATAAAAAAGTTCGCCAGGTGGTTTTCAGTCCTGATTTAAAATATATTTTAGATCCGAATTCCGTTTCTAGGGGTTTGCGAAATATGTTTGATATCGTTGCACCAGGCTTATATAGAAAAGTAGAGAGAATCATTGTTTTTTCAGAGATGGATAAAAACCATTTGATAAAGAGGTTTCGAATAAGCGAATCTAAAATTCATATTTTGCAATTTGGTGCAGAAGAGCAGATATCACCGATCAGTTTTGAACAACGAGATTCTATTAAGGAGAAATATGCAAAAGGGTTTGAGTATTTTTTGTTTTCCGGCTACATCAACAATTCTAAGCATTTAACCCTTCTATTAAAAGCATTCTCCGCCTTTAAAAAAAGACAGAGAAGTAATATGCAGCTTCTGATCACCGGCAAAGAGGGACAAATGTTTTCTGATTTTAAAAAATTGGTGGAATTGTACAAATACAAAAATGATGTGCATATTATCACAAATCTCTCCCCCGAAGAACATCAGGATCTTATGTCAGCAGCCTATAGTCTAATTTTTCCTTCTCAATGGGACCATTCTGTACATATTCTTCTAAATGCTCTTAAATACGAAGTTCCTTCCATCGTTACAAAAACGGGTAGTTTGAGTGAGGCCGGTGAAAATGCCGTATTGCATTTTGACGCAGAGAGTATTCCGGATCTTGCGGGCAAAATGATGCTTCTTTTTAAAGATGAAAAGTTTAGAAAAAACTTAATCGAAAACAGTAAAATCTGGCTGGATCAAAAGAATTTTCAATCTTCTATTGACAAGACATGGCAAATAATTGAAGAAGCCTCTAAATAAATCCGTGGATTTTAAGAGAACACTATTTTAGTATACCCTAAACCTGGATTTCTATAAAAAAATCGACAATCGAGTAGGAAGGTAGCCATTAATTGGCTACCTGTCCTCTCACACCACCGTGCGTACCGTTCGGTACACGGCGGTTTGTTAGAAGAGTTTCCTCTGGTGTTCCGTTTTCCGATAGTAATAGGT
>JBDSBN010000071.1:0-3526 GCA_039921585.1 Ginsengibacter sp.
AAGCATGATCCCTTGCAATGCAGGTGATTGGTATGAGCAGGCAAATGCCTGGAAAGCTTACGGCCCGATAACGGCCAGAACTCTAAATGCACAATGGCACATTACAGCAGTATCCGGAATAGGACTAGTTCAAAGTTGTTGTGGCAATACCCATACGATGCCGCAAGTTTTCAGGCAAATAAATCTCGAACCCGTGGGGCCAGCCTGGGATTTTAAAAAATACCAGCCGGATGTATTAACGATTTGCCTGGGCCAAAACGACGGATTGCAAGATTCTTCTATTTTCGTACAGGCCTATATCCGTTTTATAGCCAATGTCAGAGCGGTTTATCCAAAAACAGAAATTGTTTTACTTTCAAGTCCAATGGCAGGCAAAGAACTTCAGGCTATGCTGATGAAATATTGCACAGCCGTTAGAAAAGAGCTATTTAATAACGGAGATAAAAAAATTCATACATTCTTCTTTGACAAACAATATACGGGTGGTTGCGATAGTCATCCATCTGAAACGGAACATCAAGAAATAGCAGAATTATTAACCAGCTTTATAAAAAAAACGATGAACTGGTAACATTGTAAAATTAAAACTCAAAATAAATCATGATTCAAAACAAGACTAATCGCATCTTATTTCTATTCCTGTTCTTTTTGATTTCAAATGCAGGGTTTTCACAACAAAATCCAGCACCGCCCTTTTGGAATGAGATCCAATATTTCAAAAAACTGGACAGCGCCGTCATGCCCCCAAAAGGTAAAATTCTAATGATTGGAAGTTCTTCCTTTACACATTGGAAAGATGCCGGATACTATCTACCAGGCTATCCATTAATTAACAGAGGATTTGGAGGCTCTTCTCTCCCTCACCTGATCAAATACTTTGATGATATTGTTACGCCATACAAACCCAGACAGGTACTGATTTATTGCGGTGAAAATGACCTGGGCCCTAATGTAACAGCAGATACGGTGGTCGAAAGATTTAAGACCCTTTTTACCATGATCCGGAAACAAAATAAGAAGGCAATCATTACGTATGTTTCCATGAAACCAAGCCCCAGCAGAGCACATCTAATGGATAAAATGAAAGAAGGAAATGAAAAAATAAAATCCTGGTTGCAAAATAAAAAACGCACGTCATTTATAGATGTTTACCATAAAATGCTCGACTCAAACGGCAACCCAATTCCGGATATTTTTCTGGAAGACAAACTTCATATGAATGGAAAAGGATACACAATCTGGGCTAAAGAATTTGCACCAAATTTATTAAAAAATTAAAAGCTCACATCAGATATTTGGGGGATGATTAATCCCCCATTTTTTTTATTAAAAGGACAAAAAATCTTTACTTACCCACTGCCCTGTCAAATTAATTTTACACCAGCCGTCTTTTTCCTCACATACAAATACTTCTTTGCCGCGAGGTAAGGAAGAAACATTTAAAAAAGAGGAACCCGGTCCGTTTCTCACATTTAATGCATTTGCTGAAACAGTTGCCCTTCGAACATCTTCCACATATCGTTTAGAAACCCAGTGATTTTTTGAACCTGAAATTTTACACCAGCCATTTTTCTCCTCGAACACTCTCAATATTGATCCAAGCAAAGCCTAATCTCTGTCATTTACCCGGTCAGAACTTCCATCAGGCCTTGATCTTACAGACAATGCACTGGCTGTAACCTGTACATACTTTACCAACCCCGTAATTTCCGGATCAATCACTACATCGATCAACGCTTTCACCCTTGGTAAAAAATTTAACTGACAGTCTTCCACTTTATTTCCACCAAAAAATTTTGTCCCGGGACAACTTTTATTATTTTTAGTTCCATCATTTCTTTCACCGGTACTTAAATTAAACCAATGATGATATACTATCCTGGAAGTATTTACAGGAATATTAAATTTCTTACACAGAGCAGCTGTTACGCGCAGGATCGCCTCCTCTTGTTTCGGGGTCATCACATCTCCCCCGGCATCAAAATTTCCCACGTTTTCAATACACACTGAATGACTATTATTTCCATAAATACAGGCCGGAGTTAATTCCAGAGATCTTCCTGTAACGATTTCTCCATCTGGAAAAATGGTAAAATGCTGGCCCATATCCATCCACCCATTGGTAAATACATGATAATTTTTCATTACTTTTTGCAACTCGAAATGATTGTGATCTTTACAAAGATGATAGTCCGGGCTGTAAGTGTGATGCTGTTGTATAAATAAAATGGTCCGGGCAACTCTGGAGGACTGTATCCAACTTTCGAATTCTGCCACCGACATTTTTGTAAAACCGTACTTTGTTTCCATAACAATAAAATTTTATTATTTGATAAATAAATCAATATTGGTTTCAGGAAGGAGAATTCTACTGCATGAATTTAGAAAAAATAAACGGATTAAACCAGATACCTAGTGGATGTCCAATTGTGGAGATTCAATTCACAGTATCTTTGGTTATGCTCTCCAATAGTCATATCGTATTCATTGAAGTTGCAAAGCAATTGAGTTTTTCAAAAGCAGCCCAGACTCTTTTTATGAGTCAACCTGCGATAAGCAACCATATCAAACTGTTGGAAGTTGAATACCGCAATGCTTTATTTAACCGAAAAGGAAACACTATTTCCCTTACTGAAACCGGAGAAATTTTATCCCGGCATTTACAGGATGCTTTAAAAATTCAACGGCAGTTACAATTTGAATTAAGCACTCTTCAGGAACTGAAAAATGTAACAGGTAAATTAACCATAGGTGCCAGCACCACGGTGGCCTTATATATCATTCCAAAAATATTATCTGCCTTTCATCAGCGACACCCGAATTTGAAGATCCAATTGGTGAACCGGAATTCCGAAAACATAATTAAAGCCTTGCTGGAGGATGAAATTGACATTGGAATAGTTGAAATAGATCAAAAAGTTACGACCATCTCTTACCAGAATTTTATGACGGATGAAGTAGTTGCGGTTTGTGCAACTGAAAGCAATATTGCTCAACAAAAAACGATCGAACTCAAAGACCTCCCCAATCACCCAATTGCATTACGAGAACAGGGATCCGGCACTCTTTTGGCCCTCAGACATGCCTTGAAAGATATCGGCATCAATATAGAATCTCTGAATGTAAAGGTCCGCCTGGGAGGTACTGAGGCTTTAAAGAATTTTTTGCTGGCCGATAATTGTATTGGTTTCCTACCCAAAAAATCCATTCTAAAAGAACTCTCTCATAATGAATTGACTATCCTTAACATTCCTGGTTTAGTAGTGAATCGGAAGTTTTGTTTTATACAGCGGCAAGGCACAGAAGAATTTGGCCTGACCAAACAATTTTTAAAATTTGCACAAGCTTCAATATAGCATCTGCTTATAGGTTATCAGTAAATGCAATAATCATTTACTCAAAATTGCTTATATTTTTGATCTATGAAAACAATGCATTTATCCCCAAATATTTCAGAAAATAATACTCAGTCTCTTTTTAAAGCACTCTCCTGCTCTAAATGTGGCAAATTATTCGATCCAATAGA
>JBDSBN010000072.1:0-7782 GCA_039921585.1 Ginsengibacter sp.
TTGTCTCGCATTAATCTTATTGCTGGCAGGTTGCTCTCCAGCAGAGCCTACGTCCTCTTCAGATTAACGATGCTAATAAAAGGTTTTAATCTGAGAAAACCACCAACCATTTATCAGTACATTACCTAAACGCAGTCAAAATGTTTCGAGATCGTTTCAGAATCCAACACATTTTGACTGCGTTTTATAGTTTAGAATTATTCCTTCCTCAAATGTGATTTTATAAAATCACTAACCAAATAGCTGATCAATTTTCCGGTAGAAGGATCTGTGTCACCGGTGGAAAGTTTTGTAGCTCCTTCACAAATGTGCAGATAGGCTACTCTGGAATACATGGCCACGAAGTTTAAATATTGACGGGCGTTTAAAACTGAAATGCCACTAGGCGTTGAGGCGCTGCTCAAAACATTTTCGATACAATCCAAATCCAGTTCTATTCCTGTGTAATTATCTTCTGTAAATCCGGTTGCATGGGATACAGCTTGGAAGAAAGTCCTTTTTTCGTGAATGAAAATATCCTCATAAGTAATGCAATCCATAAATGGATTATTAACGAGGTCTATCCATACATTTTGCTGCAGGTAATTTTCATGAATTCCTATGATACAGTATTTATTTAAATAGCCATCTTCATCCGCGTAGCGAAAAGGATTTCCTGAATGTCTTCCTTCTGTAGGACGATAATCCGTATGTGCATCCAGGTTGATGCAATTAATTTGTGCCAATGGTATCAAATCAGTTTTATGTAATCCTTTTGCAGAACCCTTTATGGCAGGATAAGCATTATTGTGACCGCCACCAATAATGATCGGAATTTTGCCGTTTTCTACAATTAATTTGACCAGTCCTTCTACTTCGTCATCAATCCGCTTTACTAAGGAGCGGAAAGCTTTAATCATTTCTTCATCTGTAGCTGCATTTACCTTAATCAGATTTTGCTCCTTTGTAAAATCAAAATGCCCTGCAATTAAAATATTTTCACCACTTAAAAAATCGTTGCTTTGGATATTTAAGAATGCATCCAGAAAAGGGAACCAGGCGGAATCCGCTCCTCCTTTTCCAAGGTTTGCTTTGACACCCGTGTCTTCCGCAATTCCAAAAAT
The DNA here is from genome assembly GCA_039921585.1 of Ginsengibacter sp. Lineage (GTDB taxonomy): Bacteria > Bacteroidota > Bacteroidia > Chitinophagales > Chitinophagaceae > Ginsengibacter. Next base: position 1,104 of record JBDSBN010000072.1, read on the forward strand.
TACATATTTTGCACTCGTGTTTTTTATCATTGTTTCCACATTATCTGCTTCCGTTTTACAACAAACTATTTCACCTAGTTTCGTTTCAAACAATCGCTTATGTGTAAGAGCAAGAATGTCTTTTTTATCATATAATGTGAAGTGTGCCGGCATATTTTATAACGTTTTTTTTTTGATTAAATATAAGATCCGTGTATCATTACCTTATCTATCAGATTACTTCCAAATGCGTAAGGAAGAAATGAAAGAGAGGGGACTGGTTTAGTAAAAATTAAATTGGCTTTTTTGCCTTTGGAAATACTTCCATATTCATCTTGAATATCCATTGCGCAAGCTCCATTAATGGTGGCTGCATTGATTGCTTCTTCAGGAAGCATTTTCATTTGTATGCAACTAAGTGCTAAAACAAAATTCATATTTCCGGAAGGAGAGGAGCCGGGGTTATAATCAGAAGCCAACGTAACTGCCGCGCCTGCATCTATCAGTTTCCTTGCGGGTTGCATCTCCATATTTAAGAAAAATGCTGCAGAAGGTAAAAGCGTGGCTGCACCTTTGTAGTCTCCCAAAAGCTTAATGTCATTTTCGGTTAATGTTTCCAGATGGTCCATGGAAAGCGCATTCATTTTTATCCCTTCTTCAATTCCTCCGATGCTGTTTAGTTGGTTGACATGTATTTTGGGTGTTAAGCCATATTTTTTCCCAGCTTCACAGATGGTTTTCATTTCTTCTACTGAAAAGAAGCCTTTCTCACAAAAAACATCGATGTAATCTGCCAGTTTTTCCTGATCAATTAGGGGCAACATTTCATTTATGATCAGATCAATATATCCCTGGTGATTATCTTTATATTCTGAAGGATAGGTATGTGCTGCAAGAAAAGTTGCTTTTATTTTTATATTGCTTTTTTCTCTGAGTCTTTTAATTACGCGGAGCATTTTTAGCTCTCCCTCTACAGTCAAACCATAACCACTTTTTATCTCAATAGCTCCCGTGCCCATTCGGCTTACTTCCGTTAAACGCTTCCAGGATTGGTTGAATAATTCATCCTCTGAGGTTTGGTTGAGTTTGCTGGCAGAATTAAGAATACCTCCACCTTTTGCTGCAATTTCAGCATAACTTAACCCCATTATTTTATCCCGGAATTCTTCTTCTCTGCTTCCGGCAAATACGATGTGCGAGTGACTGTCGCACCACGTCGGAAGGATTATTGTACCTTCTGGCACATCATTTTTTTCTCCTTTATAATCCTTCATTTCTCCATATTCTGCGATCTCATCATTTTCAATAATGAGAAATGCATTTTCAATAACAGGTAATTGAGCAAGATTTTTGCCCCGTATAAAATGGTTAGAATGTTCCGTACCTGCAAGAAGAGAAATATTGGTAAATATCTTTGTTTTCATTTCGGCTAAATTATGAAAGTTGATTTGTTTAATGACTATATTGTTTTGATGGAAGATAAAATACACAGGTCAGAATAAAAAAAACGAACTGATTTATTTATTGAATCAACAATATGCGAAGCTTTTTCGCTGAATTTTGAATTTAAAAACAGCAACGATGTCAAACTTTTTAAAGTACGAAACCTCTCCCTATCTTTTGCAGCATGTAGATAATCCTGTAAACTGGTATGCCTGGAATGATGAAACTCTTGCTTTAGCAGCATCTGAAAATAAGATGTTGCTCATCAGTGTGGGATATGCTGCCTGCCATTGGTGTCATGTAATGGCTCATGAGAGTTTTGAAAATGAAGAAGTAGCAAGAGTAATGAACGAGCATTATATATGTGTAAAAGTAGACCGGGAAGAGAGGCCGGATGTAGATCAGGTTTATTTGGATGCTGCCTATCTCATAAATGGTAATGGCGGCTGGCCCTTAAATGCGCTTGCTTTGCCGGATGGGAAACCATTTTTTGCCGGCACCTATTATCCTCCTGATAATTGGATTAGACTCCTGAAATATTTTGCAGAAATCTATGATAAAGAACGGGAGAAATTAGTAGAGCAGGCAGAAAATGTTTCTAAAGGAATTCGGGAATTGGAAAAGATCCCCTTAAATAAGGAAGCTGTTTTATTTGATAAAAGCCTTTTAGATGAGCTGTACATCAATTTACTCAAACGCATCGATTGGGAAGATGGAGGAACAAAAGGAAATATGAAATTTCCAATGCCTTCCGTTTGGGAATTTCTTTTGAAGTATCATTATTTTTCCGGAAATGAAGAAGCTTTACAAGCGGTGAAAATGACCTTGGATAATATTGCCGGAGGAGGAATTTATGATCAGGTGGGTGGAGGTTTTTCAAGGTATGCGACAGATACCCAATGGCATGTTCCTCATTTTGAAAAAATGCTTTACGACAATGCGCAGCTTGTAAGTTTGTACAGTCATGCTTATCAGGTTTTAAAAGATCCGGAATATAAAAGAATTGTTTATGAAACGGTGGAGTTTATTTCAAGAGAGTTAACGCATCCTCAAGGTGGTTTTTACTCCTCTTTAGACGCAGATAGTGAAGGGGAAGAAGGAAAGTTTTATGTGTGGACCCTTAAAGAAATTCAGGATGCTCTGGGTGATGATGCAGAAATTTTTATCAACTGGTATGGCATTACTTCCCGGGGTAATTGGGAGGAACAAAAAAATATACCCGATGTAAATTATGGTGATAAAGATGCTGTAAAAGAATTTAAATTATCCGACGAAGAGCTTCAAAATAGGCTCAAAAAGATGAATGCAATTTTATTATCAGAGAGAGAGAAAAGAATTCGTCCGGCAACAGATGATAAAATCCTTACCTCATGGAATTGCCTGATGATCACCGGATTGATAGATGCCTATAAAGCATTTAATGAACCCTCATTTTTTGTTACGGCCAAAAGCACATTGGATTTTTTGTTGAAAAACATTCATAATGAAGATGGATCTGTTTATAGAAATTATAAAAACGGAAAAGCAAGTATTCCTGCCTTCCTGGATGATTATGCATTTTTTATAAGCGCATTGATTAACTTTTACCAGGTTAGTTTCGATGAAGCGTATCTGCATACAGCACAAAAGATGATGGATTATGTGCGAATACATTTTTATGACAAGTCTTCCGGGATGTTTTATTTTACGGATGATAGATTTAGTAAACTCATTGCCCGAAAAACAGAAATTACAGATAATGTCATTCCTTCTTCTAACAGTGAAATGGCGAAAAATTTACTTTTTTTAGGGATGTATTTTGAAAGAAAGGAGTATGAAATGGAAGCGGAACAAATGTTGAAAAACATTACGTCTAATGCTCTTCAGAATCCCGGATATTTCAGCAACTGGGCCTGTGTCATGTCTTTACAAATTCACCCTCCTTTTGAAATAGCGATTGTAGGAAAAAAATGGAAAGAAAAGGTGGATGACTTTCAAAATCACTTTTTTCCCGATGCACTATTTCTGGGTGGAGAAAACGGTTCACTTCCTCTCCTGGATGGGAAAGAAATTTCAGATAAAACAATGATTTATGTATGCCGGAATAAGACATGCGCATTACCTGTGGAAAAGGTGGAGGGAGCGATTAGACAAATGACCAGATAATCTGAAAGAAACCTAGGATATTTTTATTTAAATATATAGTAGTACGAGTAAACAATTACTTGTCGAAGGTGTGAGGGGATTCTTATTCCCAACGCATTGAACCAAAGTGGTAAAACTTGCCCAATTTTCCCATAATAATCGTATTGAGATTTTATATTTTTTAAAAACAGCCTGCAAAAACGGGAGAGCCTGGCAATCAGGAAGGAAAACAGTATTGAAAATCAATTTATTGTTCAATTTTTAAAATTATTCCTTTAAATAAGGAATAGGCATGAAATATGATTTATTTAAAATATTGTAAATCTTAAAAATGATAAATTATGAAAACAGCAGGCTGGATTTTAATTGCCATCGGTATCCTAATGATTGTAATAAGAGGATTTAATGTTCATGTTGAAAAAAATATAATCGATGCAGGACCTATTCAGATTAACAAAACTGAAAATAAATGGATTGGTTGGCCTACTTATGCCGGAGGCATATTGGCAATAGTTGGTGTGGTCATGGTAGCCTCTGGAAAAAAGAATTCTTAAAGAAATTTATATTATTTGAATAAGGCTGTCTAACAAGGACAGCCTTTTTTTGTGCTATGGAATAAAAAAATTTGAGAAAGTAAACATCCGAATGGATCTATCTATTTTCTAAATTACTTTTCCTTAATATAAAAAAAAGCTGTTCCAATTTTTACATCGGAAACAGCTTCTTCACTTATGATTGAGTTGTTATTTTTAAAGAATTAAAATAAGTAACAAGATAATGATGATGATGGCGCCTACGGACAAATACACTCCCTGTGATTTGGCCTGTGCTCTTAATTCTTTTACTTCTTTTTTTAATTCTTTTTTCTCTGCTTTAGTCATTTCTGACTTATCCATTTTTTGGATTTCAATTAGTCTCGTTTTAATTTGTGTTGCCAGAACTTCTTTGGGAGTTTCTACAGGAATTGGTCCGGCATTATTTGCAAATGCAGGTACCAGTAATGTAAAAGTCATTGCAAAAAATAAAATAGAAATCATTGATTTTGCGCGCATAGTTAATTTTTTTAATTGTAAAGAAAATTGGTTGGTGTATAAATGATATGAATTAAAAAATCCACATAAACGGTGTAAACAAAAACATAACCAAATAAATAATTTTTTAAAAAGACGCGTTCCTTTCATAAAAAAAGTCCTCCAGAGAACAGGAGAACTTAACGATTGTTTGTATTAAAAAATAGGGAATTTTTTCTTCCTGATTTAATTAGTTTTTAGGTAAAGAATCTTTTTTATCAAAAGCTTCGTTGACTTGTTCTTTTACAGAATCACTACTTTTTTCAAGTCTGGCTTTTGCTGAGTCAGCGTTTTCCTCAATCTTGTTTTGTAATGAATCAGTCGTGTTTTCGATTTGATTGTTAATTGAATCTTTTTTTGATTCAAGATCTGTTGAAGCTGAATCGCACGCAACTAAAGAGCCTGCGATAATAACAGTAAATAATAATTTTTTCATTGTATATATTTTAGAACTATTTATACTCTTTTTTTTTCAAGGTAACCCAATTACATAAGTGTTATTTTAAAAAAAAATACCGCGGATATGTGGGGTGGGACTGGCGATTTATAATGTCTGTATATTAGAATAATTTCTGATAAAAGACATCAGGAACTCATAAAATATCCTACAATAGAAGGAAAACTTTTTGTGGATGACTGATTAGGTGATGAGTGTCAAATTCGGGGTAATCATTTATTGTGGTAAAGTTTGGAGTGTTTCTTTTTTATTTTCCAAATTATTGATATATTCACACATTAATGGTTATTATAACATCTAATTCGCTGAAAGATATTTTAAAGAATACTGCGAGATCCATCCTTGTTATTAGGAATCATCAACTATCCATTTTGATGTTAAATCGGAATCAGTTCAGGAAGAACTGGTGTTAATAGTATTTAGATTGGTTTTTTAAAAGTTTATATTATGAAAAAAGTGATTCAAAATTTATTAGATTTAATTTATTCGGGTTCAAAAGGGAAAAAGAAGTTGATACCAATTTATGTAAATCGTTCATATGGTTTTACGCTAAACGGATTCAGAAAGTTCAGTTTATTGCTATTGTTTGTTTTTGTAACAATGTTTACAACTGAAACAAATGCCCAAATATTAAAAAAAATAGGTAAGAAAATAGAAAGAGAGGCTGAAAGAAGGGCTGAGCAAAAAGTTGATCGATCCATTAATAAAGGGTTTGATAAAGTGGAAGATGGAGTGGACAATTCTTTAAAAGAAAATCAGAAAGAGGGTGTAAAAGGTTCTCAAAATTCAGCAAATGCTGTTGCACCTGATCCTTCCAAAGCGTCTGTTGTTAACTTTCTTACTGATAATGAACCCTATTCATTAAAAGAAGCTGAAACTGCAAAGATGAATGGCGGTTTGATTATGGTTTCTGCTAATTGTGATGATTATATTTGGTTTAAGGAAGGGGCTACAATGTCTTTTAAAACCACCCTTGGAAGTGGGAAAAAACAAGAGGTATCTCATTCTAAAATGGTGGTAAAAAAGGTGTATAATCAAAGCGGAAAAAAAGTTTCAGAAGTAAATGTTTCCGCAGATGAGGGATTTGATATGGACTTTAAATACCTATGCGCGGGAAATAATTTGTATGTAGATATGGCTGCCTCAATAAAACAGGCATTATCCAAAGCTGGACAGGATAATCCTGAATCGAACAAGGTGTTGGATAATATGGAAATGGGGTTTGATGAAGGATTTATGGATATTCCTAAAAATATGTATCCCGGACAAAAATTAAATGATATTAATTTTACCATGAAAACAAAAGCTTCCGGTGCAGATATGACCATTATTACCAATCTCACAGAAAGAAAGGTTGGAGCTAAAGAAAAAATTACCACCCCGGCTGGTACTTTCGAATGTATGCCTATTACCGGTGTGCGTAATTCAAGTATGAAAGTAATGGGAATAAACAGGAATATGGGCAAGCCAACAACGGAAACAATCTGGTATGCGCCAGGCATAGGTATGGTGAAATCCGAAAATTACGATGAAAAAGGAAAAGTTGAAATGACACAGGTCTTAACTGAATTTAAAAGATAGGAGAGGAAAGATAATTTCCTCCCCT